>JAISML010000124.1 GCA_031276775.1 Eubacteriales Family XIII. Incertae Sedis bacterium
CGTACAGAACAACAGAACGCAAAACATGCCCAAGCAGACCTCCGGGATGGCGACGATGAGGTAATTGACGATCCCCATGCCGTAGTCGAACGCGGAATACTGTCTGCGCGCCATGATCACGCCCAAAATGACGCCGCCGAAACAGCCGATGAAAATGCCCGACACGCCGAGGACGAGCGAAACGGGCAGACGCTCCAAAATGACTTCGCTCACCTTTCTGCCGGTAAACGTGTATCCCAAATCACCCTGCAGGATGTTTCGGAACCAGGAGAAATACCGTACGATCGCCGGCTTGTCGAGTCCCAAAGTCTCTTTCACCCGCTCGATTTCCGCCGGCGTCGGTTGACGCCCGCCTCCGCCGCCGTGCTGACCCTTGCCGAAATACACCTCCACGGGATCGCTGAGACTGTCCATGGAAATGAAACCCACGATCGTGATGATCAGCACGATCGGAATCATAACAATCATTCTCTTCAATACGTACTTCCACATAACCGCGCCTCATTGCATTCCCCGCCGACGGGCTTCCTTTGCGCCCCGCCGGAATGTCCGCGCGGACCCGAACCGGGCGCCGCAGGTTGTCTGCCGTTACTTCGCGGCGCTGATGCGATTCAGATAAGAAAACTCCGCATAGGCCGATTTGCTGATGTCGATCCGATTGTTTGCCGAATAGGCATTGACGTAGCCCCAGGTCGGCACGAAGATCGCGCGATCCACGAGCGACGTATACACTTCCCGGATCTTTTCGACGGCGGTTTCATCGTCGCCCGCGCGGTACGCGGCCTCGGCGGCGTCGATGGTGGCATTGAATTCCTCAAAATACGGACCCCATCGCACTTCGTGCCCGCGCTCCGGATCCGAAGCGTAACGGAATTCGTCCACGAGGCTTCCCACATTCGGACTCCCGGTGAAATAATCGAAAAGGAGCGTCCAGGATTTTTCATCCTTGTACTTGCTCCACGTATCGTCGTCCACTTCCTGAACCTGCAGATCGATGCCGGCTTTCTTGGCCTCCTGCTGAAGAATGAGGATCGCTTTGTTGATCTCGCTGCCCTCGCCGTAAGCGTCGTACCATGTGATGGAGAGCTTCTTTCCCTCTTTTTCGTAAATGCCGTCCGCGCCGAGCGTATAGCCGGACGCCTCGACGTATTTCTTCGCCTCGTCCACGCCGGTCGCGTAGGTGGGCAGATCGTCGCTGTAACCGGCGGCAAAGCTCGGTACCGCATATTCCCACGGTCTTCCGATCCCGGACAAAGCGCCTTGCACCAAATCCTCCGTATTGACCAGGCTCGCGATCGCCTTTCTGATGTTTTCGTCATCGAGAAATTCCGCGGATTGATTGAACCAGAAGCCTTGCACACGGTTGTCCGGAACCTTGTATACGGTGATGGTCGGATCGGCTTCCAGCAAAGTGGTGTTGCTGTCCCACGTGGCTGTGACGTCGATCTCCCCCGACTGCATGGCCGCTACCGCGATGGCATCCTCGTCGATGAGCTGCAGACGAAGATATTGAATCTCCGCAGGCTCGTAATAGTCCTCAAAACGCTCCAACAGGATGTATTCATCCGCATTGCTTTCCTTGTATTTAAAAGGACCGTTGCCGACGGGGATCCCGTCCTCAAATTTGTATTCCGTGAACTGCGTGCCGTCCAGACCCCCGAATATGTGCTCCGGCAGAATATAAAAGGTTTCATCGAGAAAATCGAGAAAATTCCAATACGATTCCTCATAGGTCACGGTCACCGTGCGCTCGTCGTCGGCGACCCATGTGCCGGGCTGCGATTCGACGCCGAAGTATTCAAATGAGGCTTCCGGGTTTTCCGCCCAGAACTTCTGCGAAAAGACGAGGTCGTCGGCCGTCAGGGATTCCCCGTCGTGCCACTTGAGCCCTTCGCGGAGCGTGATGACAAATTGGGTATGGTTCTCGTTCGGTTCCACGCTCTCCGCCAAGAGATAGTCGGTTCCGATCTTCCCTTCCCGGTCGATCCAGTTGTACACGAGCGGCGTGTTGAAAATAAACCGCATATACTGATAATTCGGTTCGAGATACGGCTGCGCCGGATCCGAGGGACCCCAACCGAGGTTGTAGATGACCTGCAGACCTTCTTCTTCGCTTTCCCCGTCTTTCCCGTCGGTTTTCGCATCGCCTCCGCACCCCGAAAACGCGGCGACCGCCGCAAGCGCCAAGACGAGGACTGCCGACAACCAACGTTTCTTTTTCATCTTTTTCATCTTTCTCTCCTTTTCCCCTTTCCCCCTTTTCGCAGACTTTCCGTCGATGCGCCGTCCGCACAAAACGCCCCGGACTTCCGCATCCTCCGCATTTCGGATGTTCACTGCACCAAGTGGCAGGCGACAAAATGCCCCGGGAGGATCTCCCGCAATGCCGGCCGCTCCTCGCCGCAGTCCTTTCGCGCGGACAGACACCGAGGATGAAAACGGCAGCCGGTCGGCGCGCGTATGGTGTTTGGAACGTCGCCCACGAGCGATATGCGTTGTTTTCTGCCTCCCGCTTTCGGAACCGGCATGGCGGAGATGAGCGCCTGCGTATAAGGATGCAAACTGTTTGCAAATATCTCATCCGCCTCGCATCGTTCAACCACCGAGCCGAGATACATGACGCACACGTCGTCGCTGATAAATTTCACGACCGAAAGCTCATGGGAGATAAAAAGACAGGTCAAACTGAATTGCTCTTTGATGTCCAAGAGCAGATTCAGGATCTGCGACTGAACGGAAACGTCGAGTGCGGACACGGGTTCGTCGAACACGATGAAATCCGGATTTAAAGCCAACGCCCGCGCGATGGCGATGCGCTGCCGCTGTCCTCCGGAAAACTCATGCGGGTATTTGCCGATCTGATACGCTTTGAGCCCCACAATTTCAATCAATTCTTTTACGCGATCATCCCGCTCTTTTGGCGTCCCCATATGATGCACCTCAAAAGGTTCCCTCACGATCGAGCCCATGGACATGCGGCTGTTCAAAGAACCGTACGGATCCTGAAACACAAACTGCATGCGTCTGCGCAACGCCCTGAGTTCCCTGCCCCGAAGTTTGCCGATGTCTTTCCCGTCAAACACCGCCGTTCCTTCGGTCGGCTTTTCAAGACCGACGGCAATGCGGCCGAGCGTGGTCTTTCCGCAGCCGGATTCCCCGACCAAACCCAAGGTCCTTCCCTTGTCAATCGCGATCGTGACGCCGTCAATCGCTTTCACGGCGTCGCCGACGATGCGAAGCGCACTGCCTCCCGCAGAGAAATACTTCTTGACTTCATTCAACATAAGCAACGACGCATCGGATTTCAATGTATCTCCTCCCCCCGAAACACAGGCGCGGAATCGAGGTCGTCGGCGACCCCCGCGCGGAACGGGAAATGGCAACGGACGAAATGTCTGTCGGACACCTTGTCGAGCTGCGGCGCGACTTCCCCGCAGCGCGCCCGGCGGCGATCGCAACGGGGCGAAAATCGGCAAGCCTTTGAATAGAACATCGGGGAAGGCACCGTCCCCTTGATCACGCAGAGCTTTCTTTTGGCGTCCAGATCCATGGTCGGAATGGAATCCACCAAGCCCTGCGTATACGGATGCATCGGCGCGTCGAACAGTTCCGCTGCTGTGGTCTCTTCCACGATTTGTCCCGCGTACATCACCATCGCCCTGTCGGCGATCTCAGCGACGACGCCGAGATTGTGGGTGATCATGAGCAGACTCATGTCATAGGTCTTGCGCATCTCGCGCATGAGATCGAGTATCTGAGCCTGAATCGTCACGTCGAGCGCTGTCGTGGGTTCGTCGGCAATGAGCAATTTCGGATTGCAGGCCATGGCCATCGCGATCATGACACGCTGACGCATCCCGCCGGAAAATTGATGCGGATAGCTCTTTACGCTCTCTTTCGGATCCGAAATGCCCACGCGATCCAGCATTTCGACGGCATATTGCATGGCCGCCCGCTTCGATTTGCCGAGATGCAGCCGCACACTTTCGGCGATCTGGAAGCCTACGGTAAAAAGCGGATTCAGACTCGTCATCGGTTCCTGAAAGATCATCGATATCTCATTGCCGCGCACGGAGCGCATCGTCCTGTCGCTGAGAGAGAGAATGTCCGTACCGCAGAATTTCAGCTCTTCCGCTTCGACTTTCGCGTACGACATGTCGAGCAGACGCAGAACAGACATCGCGGTGACACTTTTGCCGCAGCCGGATTCTCCGACCAGCGCCACGCTCTCACCCTTTGCAATGTCGAAACTCACGCCCGTCACCGCCGAAACCCATCCGTCCCGTCCGGAAAACGCGACGCTCAGATCTTTGACATGCAGTAAGCGCTTGTCCGCTTCTTCATTTGTGGAAGATGTTTTCCTTGCCGAAAGTGTTTCCCTTATATCCATTGCAGTTTTCCCGCCAAAACCGGCTCCTCAAAGCGATTCCTCAAATCGATGTCCCATGTCCAAAAAAACAAATGACAGCAGACGCAAAACGTCCTGCTGTCATGATCGTTCAGGCAGACAATCCCCCGAAAAACGCGAAATCCCTTGGTGCCGATTCCGGAACCCGCCGGACGGCGGCGCTGCTTTTAGCTTTGCCCCCCCCCCGGAAATTTACATTATTATCCATTTCTGCGCCTTTCCTGCATTGAAATCCTCGCTTGATTCGTCACGTATGTATTGTTCGTCCGGTTTGATCCGTCGATGCCGTCGATCCATCGATCCGATCCCTTGATGCCGTCGATCCGATCCGCCGCAGCAGATCGTCGCACCTTGCTCCGTTGCTCTGTAAAACCCGTTCCCACGCCGGAGAAATGCGGCGTCTCCGGCGTTTGCGAGCCGAGACAAACCGACAGGAATACTCCGTCATTTGTGTATTATATAAAAACATATATGTTTTGTCAAGTTTTTGAATCCTGATTTGCCGCGGATTTTTAAAGTATTTTTAAAGTACCTCCGTTTCGCCGGAATGGGACCGGGAAACACCGATGGAACGCCCTGAACCGGCAGAAGCGTCTGCTTTGAAAACTTGCGGCAAACCAGTCATAGAACAATTTTCGTCTCTCTTGCGTGCTTTGTCAAGAAAATTTTCAGTTTTTTCAAAATATTTCGGGTATTGAGTATTGGTAT
>JAISML010000145.1 GCA_031276775.1 Eubacteriales Family XIII. Incertae Sedis bacterium
ACGAAATGGATTCAAAGCACGAAGAGCAACAAGATCCTCATCGTGGACGACGAACTCGTGGACAATGCATTCATGGTAAACATTTTCAAGATGACCGCACCTGCGGGCGTGGACATCGAGATCGTCTCCACGGACGAAATCGCCGCGCGCTCGCAGAGCGGGGCGCTTTCCGAGGGAACGATCATGGCGCTGTTCAAATTCGTAAAGACGCTGAAAGCGGCATACGACAAAGGTTTTCGGTTTGAGTCCGTGCAGGTGGCCGGCTTGGGGTCGGGCCCGGGAAAGAAAGTGGTGTTCCGAACGGTCAGTTTGTCCGAAGAAGACGCGCGCCTGCTGAAAGACTTGGACGAACAGGATGTCAAAGTGTATTTCCAGTCGATCCCGGAGGAAAGGAGCGTCATGCTCGACGCCGTGCTCAAGAAGTTTTTCAGGGAATTGTAGATCCGTTGGAGGGAGGTGTCAGATTTGGAAACAGGAATAACATTGTTTCAAGCTGTTTTGATCGGATTGATTTACGGGCTTTCCGGAATCGGCGCGCTTTACGGTTTTATGTGCGGACTCGGTTTTTCCACGTTGACGTGGGCGCTGCTCGTAGGTCTTGTGATGGGAGATGTGCCGGGCGCAATGGTCATAGGCGCTTCGCTGCAACTGATGTATCTGGGGATCATCGCGCCGGGGGGGAACGCGCCGCAGGATCCAACCGTGGCGACGCTTGTGTCGACCACGCTCGTCCTTGCCACGGGAGCTCCGTTGGAGACAGCGGTCGCATTGGCCATTCCGCTGGGCTTGCTGGGCGCGCAACTCTTGATTTTGATCCGGACGGTCAACATTGTCTGGGTGCACATGGCGGATCGCTATGCGGCGAAAGGGAACATCAAAGGCATCTATCTGGCGGGCTTGCTGTATCCCACTTTGTTCAAGCTTCCGCTCCGTTGGATTCCCGTCACACTGGCCACGTATTTTGGACCGACGTACATAGAACTTCTCTTGGACATGATGCCGGAAGCCGTGATAAACGGGCTCACGGTCGTCGGCGGTATGATGCCCGCAGTGGGATTTGCGATGGTCGTTTCGGTGATCGGGCGCAGGAATTTGCTGCCGTTCTTCGCCGCAGGCTTCTTCTTCATTATCTATTCCGGTATCACCACCATGGCGTTGGCGATTGCGGGTCTGATCCTGGCCTATCTGACCATCATGTTTACCAACAGAAACAAAAGTGAGGTGGCGTAAAATGGAAACAAACGAAACCAAGGGAATGCACGAAACCGGGGAAATACAGGAAAGCGCAGGAACAAAGGGAGGCAAATTGTTGACGAAGCGCGATATCACAAAGTCGTGGCTGCTGTGGTATCTCGCCTGCGAAGTGTCCAATTCGTTTGAAAGACTGCAATCGATCGCATTTTGCATTTGCATGGGGCCGATTTTGAAAAAACTGTATCCCGACAAGGAGGATTACTGCGCGGCGTTGACGCGGCACCTGCAATTCTTCAATACGCAGGGGATCTGGGGCGGCATCGTCCACGGCATCACGATCGCATTGGAAGAGGAAAGGGCAAAGGGCGCCAAGGATATCACGGATGAGACAATCACAGGCATCAAAACCGGTCTCATGGGTCCGTTTGCCGGAATTGGCGACACGATCGACTTTGCGACGGTGCTGCCGATCATTCTCGCATTTTTCATTCCGATCGCGCAAGACGGCAACTGGATTGCGGGCGTCCTTCCCATAACGATTTTCACGATAATAACAGGTGTGGAAGGATACTCTTTCTGGCATCTCGGTTACAAAGCCGGCACTGCGTCCGCGACGCAGATCCTGCAGGCCGGATGGATCAAACAGCTCATTTTGGGCGCCAGTGTGTTGGGCTTGTTCATGATGGGCGGACTGTCCGCGTCATTGGTCAAGGTGTCCACCTCGCTGAAAATTACGGCAGGTGGGATGAATCTTGTCGTCCAAGACATTCTGGATCAAATCCTTCCCGGTCTGTTGCCGCTTCTCACGGTCGGAGGGGCGTATCTCTTCCTGACGCTTCCCCGAAAGTCGGGGAAGAAAGTCAGTTTCATCGTGTTGGTCGTGGCGATTTTGATCATCGGTCTCGTATTGGGAGCCTTGGGCATCTTGGGATAAGGAGGAAACAGGCGTATGTTGGTTGGCATGAAAGAAATATTGGTTGACGCGATGCAAAAGAAGTACGGCGTCGCGGCGCCCAACGTGTACGACGAGTTTACCGTCGTCGCTTGCATCCGGGCGGCGGAGGAGGAAAAATCGCCGTTGATCCTGGATTTTTATGAAGCCATGAGCGATATCTTTCGGTTTGGAAAGATCGCGGTGGGACTTGCCGAAGCGGCTTCGGTTCCGATCGCGATCAACCTCGACCACGGCGGCAGTTTTGAGGTCGCGATCAAGGCCATCCGAGCAGGATTCACCTCCATCATGGTGGACAGATCAACCCTGCCCTTTGAGGAAAACGTGAAAGAAGTTGCGGAGTTGACGCGCATCGCCCACAGCGTGGGCGTGTCCGTCGAAGCGGAACTGGGTCACGTCGGGAGCGGCGCGCAATACGGGGAAGACAGGGATCGCGGTCTGACCGTGCCGGAGGAAGCCGTGAAATTTGTGGAACTGACCGGCGTGGACTGTCTTGCGGTCGCCGTCGGAACAGCGCACGGCGTATACCAAAGCGCGCCCTATCTCGATCAGGAGAGGCTCATTGAAATCCGGCGCTTGGTGAAAGTGCCGCTTGTGTTGCACGGCGGATCGGGAACCGGGGACGAAGGATTGAAAAAAGCCATCGGGAACGGGATCAGCAAGGTCAATCTTTTTACGGATTTGAGCAATGCGGGGCATGACGCTTTGAAAGCGTTCATAGACGGCGGCGGACATTCCATCATCGAGGATTACAATGCGGGCGTCAACGGGTTCAAAGACAAATTGGTTCACTACATCAAGTTGTTCGGTTCGGACAATAAGGCTTGGTAGCGGATCGCGGCGCTTTTCCCCGGGACATCAGGCGCATGGCAAAACCGTCGCCCCGCCGAAAACGAAGACGAAGAAAGGCGGTCAATGCCTTGGCGGCTTCGGTTGCGGGCGGGTTGGGCGAACCAATGCGGGATCCTTTGATTTGACAGAAGCATAAGAAAGATTGTATCTTGGATGGGAGAGTAAAAGACGGAGCAGGTTTCGGGGATATGGCGGCAAAATATGCGATCTATTTGATCAGGCACGGTGAAACGGAAGGCAGCAAGCGGAAGATTCCGTATGGCAGCGGTACGGATCTTCCGCTTCTCGCGGAAGGCGTCGCTGCGTTGGAAAGGCTGAAAGCTGCGGGAACCTATCCCACAGGGGACGGCGCGGTTCTGATCAGCAGCGGCATGACGCGCACGGATGAAACGCTTCGCGTATTGTTTGGGGATCGTGAATTCGACGTGATTCCGGAACTGAAAGAGGTTAATCTGGGTGCGTTTGAGATGAAACTTCCGATCGGGTGGAACAGCGATGAGGCGCACAACGAATGGTTGCGCGACGAACAATGCGGCATCCGCCCGCCGGGAGGGGAGAGTTTTTTGGACATGCGGGATCGCGTATTGCGCGGGATGGGGATTTTTTTTGAAAGATACAAAGGAAATGTCACAGGCGATTGGTCACCCGACTATATCATCGTTTCCCACCACGGTCCGATCTGCGCGATGATGCAATGTTTCTTTCCGGGGATGCGCAGGACGTTGTTTTCGTGGGCTCCGGAACCCGGGCACGGGTATCAAGTCATGATGGAAGGGATGAACGCGATCGACTATCGGGATTTTTGACTGCAAGGTATACGATTTTATGGCAAACATGAAGCGGATGGAATCGATCGATCCCGAAACAAGGGGAACGGGCTCGCCCATGAATGACGCGTGTCGGGAACTGATCGATCTTGCCGTCGAATTTGGGGCGGAGTTGTGTTCACGCCTGATCGAGGATGAGGTGACGGCGTGCGTGGGGGAAAAAGGGAGACACAACGGACGGCGCGCCGCTTACCGGCACGGCAAGGAGCGGACGAGCATCGTCTTGGCCGAAACGAATGTCGTGATCGAACGGTCGCGCGTGCGCTCCAAAGACGGAAACTGCGAAATTCCGCTTGAATCGCTCGGCGCGTTTCAGAGGGAAGATCGGTTGTCGCGATCGAAATTGGGGGAAATCTTCGCAAGCGTCAGCAAGCAAAAGTATGATGCCGCGCTCACACCCGGCGGATCGCAAGCCGGCCGCGAACACACGGAAGGGAAACCGGCGCAATTTTACGCCGAAATGAAAGATGTTCTAAGCGCGTATTTTGCGCGGCGCATGGAAACCGTGTTCCGTGCCGTCACGATTGACTGTACGACGTTTGGCGCATCGACGATCACGGCTGCGGCGGGAATGGGGGAAGATGGCAAAAAGCGGGTGATCGGACTGATCGAAGGAAGACCCGACGATCCCGAAATTGCGGGCGCGCTGATTGCGGATTTGGCCGCGAGAGGACTGAACAAGGATGTGGCGCGGTTTTATGCGCCGGATGCATGTACGGCGCTGCGGCGGGAAATCAGAAGGGTTTTCGGGGAGGAAACGGTGATCGAAATCCGCGCCGTATTGCCGGAAGGGGCGCGCGCGTACGTGACGGCATGCAAATTGTCGAGAAAAGATCAGGTGTATGAAGCCGTACGCGCATTTACGGCGAATCTTGCGACGGAGGCGCCGGGCGGGGGAGCGCGAAACGGCATCGACGCGCACACGATAGGACAGCGCATCGGTGTGAGCAGAAATAACGTCAGCAAGGAATTGAATCAATTGTACAAAGAGCGGAAAGTAGTGAAAATAGCGGGGAAGCCGGTGTTGTATCTCGATCGCGCGTTGACGGAGGGACAAGGCGATCAAGATGTGGCCGGGATCGGCGAACCGGCGGTTGCGCGACATATGCGGACCGCGCATACGGGCAACCCGCACATCGATTCCCTGCACGCCAATTTTTTCAGGTCGGGAAACAGCCTGGATCGTTTGGTCGGCGCAGACGCCAGCCTGAAAAAGCAGATAGAATACGCGAAGGCCGCAGTGCTTTATCCGCCCGACGGTCTGCACCTCATCATCACGGGACCGACGGGCGTCGGCAAAACGACCTTTGCGGAAAATCTTCACAAATTTGCGGTGGAAGTCGGGAAATTGTCTGCCGACGCGCCGTTTGTCGTTTTTAACTGCGCCGACTATTCGGACAACCAACAATTGCTGGTTTCACAGCTTTTCGGACATGTGCGGGGTGCGTTTACGGGTGCGGATCAGGAAAAAAGAGGCTTGGTCGACAAGGCGGACAAGGGGATTTTGTTTTTGGACGAGGTGCACAGGCTGTCGAACGAAGGGCAGGAAATGTTGTTCATGTTGCTCGACAACGGTGTGTTTCGCAGATTGGGGGAGTCCGAAAACACAAGAGCGGCGAGGGTGCTTTTGCTTGCCGCAACCACGAAGGATCCCAACTCTTCCATGCTCAAGACTTTTCTGCGCAGAATCCCGGTCATGGTAAAACTGCCGACGCTTGAAGAACGTACGCCGGCGGAACGCATGCAATTCATCTGCAATTTTTTCAACGATCAATCCGTTCGGATCGGAATGCCGGTCAAAGTCGCCAAAGAAGTTTTGAAAGGATTTATGATATACGATTGCCCCGGCAACATCGGTCAGCTGAAGAGCGACATTCAGCTGATCTGCGCAAGGGCCTTTCTCGATTTTGTGAGCAACAGCAGGGAACAGTTGGAAGTGAAGATATCCTATCTGTCCGATGAAATACGAAACGGTCTGTTCAGGGTGTCGGAAAAGAAGAGCGGGCTTACGCGGTATTTTAACCTGTATACGGATCGGGACCTCCTGTTTGGCGGGATCGAACGGCAAGGGAATCTTTCTCTCCAAGGCGGTTTCCGCATGGACGGCGTGCGGTATGCGCGCGTGCGGGAACAAGGTCTTGAAGCGCGCGACTGCAATCCAAAAGAGGATTGTGACGCGGAGAAGAAGAACGACATCCGTTTCTTGGAGAACTGTGACATACGGGATTTCAGGGTGTATTTGGTTCATTTCATAGAGGAGATTTTGCCGGTTTTGAATGCCCGAAAGATCTGCGGCATATTGAATGCGGTCTTGGACGATATTGCGGCGAGTTTGGAGAAGACGGTCGACAACAGCTTGAACACAAAATTCATTTTGCATTGCAGTTGCATGATTTCAAGGGTCATCGGAAAGGAGGGGTATCCTTATGCGGGATTGCGATCGATGAAACGAAAAGAGGAAAATTTCT
>JAISML010000150.1 GCA_031276775.1 Eubacteriales Family XIII. Incertae Sedis bacterium
TCATGGCGCATTCCGGCGCGAGAGGCAACAAGAAACAGATCAGCCAGATCGGTGGAATGCGCGGATTGATGTCCAACGCGACGGGCAAGACCATCGAAATTCCCATCAAGGCGAACTTCAGAGAGGGTTTGTCCGTGTTGGAGTATTTCGTGTCCACCAACGGCGCGCGAAAAGGTCTGGCGGATACAGCGCTTCGCACCGCCGAATCGGGTTATCTGACGAGAAGGCTCGTGGACGTCAGCCACAACGTGATCGTTCGCGAGTTCGACTGCGGCACCGATGAGGGCATTGAGGTCATGGCATTTACGCAGGGCAAAGAGGTCATCGAAAAGCTGAAGCAGCGGATCATTGGCAGAACGGCGCTCGGCGACATCGTCCATCCGGGGACGGGGGAGATCATCGTCGAACAAAACGATGAAATTACGGAAGATGCGGCGGATCTGATCGAAGCGGCGGGCATCGAAAAAGTTGCGATTCGCTCCGTCATGACCTGCCACAGCGAATCGGGGATCTGCGCAAAATGCTACGGCAGGAATCTGGCCACCGGGGAAACGGTGAACATCGGCGAAGCCGTTGGCATCACTGCCGCGCAGTCCATCGGGGAACCGGGAACGCAGCTGACCATGCGGACGTTCCACTTGGGCGGTGTTGCGGGCGGCGACATCACGCAGGGTTTGCCTCGGGTGGAAGAACTCTTTGAGGCGAGAAAACCCAAGAGCCTCGCCGAGATATGCGAGGAAAGCGGAACGGTGATCTCCGTTGAAACGCGCAATGACAACAAGCGTGAGATCGCGATCCGGGGCGACGAGGAACGGCTCTATACCATTCCGTTTGCCAGCCGCATCATCGTGGAACCCGGCCAATATGTGGAGGCGGGAGACCCGCTGACCTATGGACCGCTCTATCCGAAAGACATTTTGCGGCTCAAGGGCGTCGAAGGGGTATACCAGTATTTGCTGAAAGAGGTGCAACGCGTATATACCATGCAAGGTGTGGACATCAACGATAAGCACATCGAGATCATCGTCAGTCAGATGCTGTCGAAATACAAGATCGAGGATCCGGGCGACACGACACTGCTTCCGGGCAGTCTCTATTCCAGGTCGGAGATCGACGCGGTCAACGGCAAACTCGGTTCCGATGAAACCGCCGCCACGTTTCGGCGGGAACTCCTGGGCATCACAAAGGCTTCGCTGACCAATTCGTTCCTTTCGGCGGCTTCGTTCCAGGAGACGACGAGGGTGCTTACGGACGCGGCCATCAAAGGGAAGACGGACAGATTGTTGGGGCTCAAGGAGAATGTCATCATCGGAAAGCTCATTCCTGCGGGCACGGGCATGAAGCGTTACCGGAACATCAGCGTTGACTACGGGGTAAACGCCGAATATATGGAAACCTATACGGATTACGACATCTACGACGATGACGAGTCGGACGAAGAGATCCGGGAATTGGCCAACATGACGGACGTTCCCGACGAAGACATTCCCGGCGCCATCATCAGGGATGTGGAGAGTTTTGCCGAAAATTCGCTTGATTAAGCGCGGGAAATGTGATACACTAACGGTCGGCTTGCGCCCAAAAGGCGAAAGAGGATAAGCCGCAGATGGGGAAAAAGACAACAAACAGAAGTTGCGCAGGATTTTTTTCACAGGTGCGGCGCAGACGACCGGGCGAGGCGGGCATGTGCGCGGAGGTAGGTAACCGAAGCGCAAGGCGTATAAGCCGCAGATGGGGAAAAAAGACAACAAACAGAAGTTGCGCAGGATTTTTTTTCACAGGTGCGGCGCAGACGATTGAGCGAGGAGGGCGCGTATACGGAAATACGTAACCGACGAGCGAAAGAGGATAAGCCGCAGATGGGGAAAAAAGACAAGCAAGAAAGGAGGAATGCAATTGCCAACAATTAACCAGTTGGTCCGGGAAGGCAGACAGAGTTCCGTAAAGAAATCCACGGCTCCGGCGTTGTTGAAAGGGCTAAACACCATTCGCCACAGACCGACGGACGCGAGGTCGCCGCAAAAACGCGGGGTTTGCACTTCCGTCAAGACCGTAACGCCCAAGAAGCCCAATTCGGCGTTGCGCAAGGTGGCGAGAGTCAGACTGTCAAACGGCATTGAGGTCATCGCCTACATACCGGGCATCGGTCACAATCTCCAGGAACACAGCGTTGTGATGATCCGCGGCGGCAGGGTGAAAGATCTTCCGGGTGTGAGATATCATATTATACGCGGTATCTTGGATACATCCGGTGTGTCGGCCAGAAACCAGGCCCGTTCAAAATATGGGGCGAAACGACCCAAGAAATAGGGTTGATCGCTTTCGGACGAAAAACAACAACTGAATATTATGCCGTTTTATCATTATAGAGACAAATGAAATACGGCGCCGCGGCAGGAAGGGCGAATGCCCTATACTGACGAGTACCTATTAAAATCGCAACCGAACGAGCGCGACGAAAACCGGACCAAACGAGGAAGCGGGCAATGGCAGTCGCGACAAAGACAGTCAAAAATTGCGACAAAGACAGTCGAAACAGTTGCGCAGGATTTTTTTTGCAGGTGCGGTGCAGAGGACCGGGCGGAGAGGGCATGTACGCGGAAGTGCATGTGCGACGAGCAAGGGGCGATAAACCGCAGATACGAAAAAAAGACAGTCGAAACAGTTGCGCAGGATTTTTTTGTAGGTGCGGTGCAGACGATTGAGCGAGGAGGGCGCGTACACGGACGTACGTAACCGACGGGCGAAAGAGGATAAACCGCAGATACGGAAAAAAGACAAGCAAGGAGGGAAGAGAAGTGCCAAGAAAAGGTAACATACCAAAACGCGAAATACTCCCCGATCCCGTCTACGGAAGTGTGATGGTCACAAAGCTGATCAACAGCATTATGTTGGACGGAAAGAAAGGGGTGGCTCAATCGATCGTCTATGACGCCTTCGACAAGATCAAGGCGACCACAAGCGAAGATCCCTTAGAGATATTTGAAAAAGCGATGAACAACATCATGCCCGTTCTGGAGATAAAAGCCAGACGTGTGGGCGGCGCCAACTACCAGGTGCCCATGGAGGTGCGGCCTGAGCGGCGGCAGACCCTCGGGTTGCGTTGGCTTACGAATTATACGCGGGCGCGGGGCGAAAAACGGATGTCGGACAGATTGGCGAAAGAATTGATGGACGCCGCCAACAACTCCGGCGCGTCGGTGAAGAAGAAAGAAGACACACATAGAATGGCGGAAGCCAACAGAGCCTTTGCGCATTACCGGTGGTAAGGGTTGTGAGGTTGAGAAATCAATGCTTCCCGCAGACGGGAGAAAATGTATATTATGGCAAGACAATTTCCACTTGAACGAACGAGAAATATCGGAATCATGGCGCATATCGACGCGGGCAAGACGACGACGACGGAGCGCATTTTGTTCTATACCGGGAGGACGCACAAGATGGGTGAAGTCCATGAAGGCGCTGCCGTCATGGACTGGATGGAGCAGGAGCAGGAACGGGGGATCACCATCACCTCCGCCGCCACAACCGCAGAGTGGAACAACGTCAGGATCAACATCATCGACACGCCGGGGCATGTGGACTTCACCGTCGAGGTGGAACGTTCCCTGCGGGTTTTGGACGGGGCGGTGACGGTGCTGTGCGCCAAGGGCGGCGTGGAACCCCAGTCGGAAACGGTTTGGAGGCAGGCGGAGAAGTACGGCGTCCCCCGCATCATATTTGTCAACAAGATGGATATCATGGGAGCCGATTATCTGCGGGTTGTGAACATGGTCAAGGATCGGCTCAAGGCGAACGCCGTTCCCATTCAATTGCCCATCGGCGCCGAGGACAGGTATGCCGGACTCATTGATTTGATCGAGATGAAAGCGTTTCTGTACAAGGATGATCTGGGCACGGATTTTGAGGTGGAGGACATACCTGCCGAATTGCTGCCGGAGGCAGAGGAATGGCGGCACAATCTCTTGGAGTCGGTTGCGGAATCCAACGAAGAACTGCTGATCAAATATCTTGAGGGAGAGGAACTGACGACGGCCGAAATCAAAACCGCCGTGCGAAGCATGACGATCGCGGGCGACATGTACCCTGTGCTGTGCGGCAGCGCATACAAAAATAAGGGCGTGCAGATGCTCTTGGACGGCGTGGTGGACTATCTCCCGTCGCCTTTGGACGTCCCTCCCATCTCGGGGGAGGATCCCAAGACCGGCAAGGCGTCCGAGCGCGCGGCGGACGACGACGGTCCTTTCGCGGCGCTGGCGTTTAAAATCATGGCCGACGCGTTTGTCGGAAAGTTGGCTTTTTTCCGCGTCTATTCGGGTATGCTGAAATCAGGTTCGTATCTTTACAATTCCACGAAAGACAAGAAAGAACGGATCGGTCGCATTTTGCAGATGCATTCCAACAAACGCGAAGAGATCGACACGGTGTATTCGGGCGACATCGCGGCGGCGGTGGGGCTCAAGGAAACCACGACGGGCGATACGCTCTGCGATGAGAAGCACAAGATCATCCTGGAATCCATGGAATTCCCCGATCCGGTGATCGAGATCGCCATCGAGCCAAAGACCAAGGCCGGACAGGAGAAGATGGGCTCCGCATTGGCGAAACTCGCCGAAGAAGACCCAACGTTCAAGACCTACACGAATGAAGAAACCGGTCAGATTATCATAGCGGGCATGGGCGAACTCCATTTGGAGATCATCGTTGACCGGCTCCTGCGGGAGTACAAGGTGGAGGCCAACGTGGGAAAACCGCAGGTTTCCTACAAAGAAACGATCACGAAAGAAGCCGATGTGGATCACAAGTACGCGAAGCAGTCCGGCGGTCACGGTCAGTACGGCCATGTCAAGATTCGGATATATCCAAGACAACCGGGCGAAGGGTTTGCGTTCAAGAGCAGCATTGTCGGCGGCGCCATACCGAAAGAGTACATCCCCAAGATCGAGGATGGCATCAGGGAAGCCATGCAGAACGGACCGTTGGCGGGTTATCAGGTGGTGGATGTGGGCGTCGAGCTCTACGATGGTTCCTATCATGAGGTGGATTCCTCGGAAATGGCCTTTAAGATCGCCGCGTCCATGGCGTTCCGGGAAGCTGTGAGACGGGCGGAAGCCGTGCTGCTGGAACCGATATTCAAGATCGAAATCACCGTTCCCGAGGAGTATATGGGAGACATCATCGGAGACGTCAATTCCAGACGCGGCCGCATAGAAGGCTCGGATATGATGAGCGGGGCGGCGATCATCCGGGGTTATGTGCCGTTGTCGTCCATGTTCGGATACGCGACGGATCTCCGTTCCAAAACCCAGGGACGGGGCGTCTATGCCATGCAATTCGATCACTTTGCGCGATTGCCCAAAAATTTGATGGAGCAGCTTTGAAAATTGTCCGAAATTTGATGAAACTTATAGAGTGAAGTTAATTACAAGGAGGTATATTCCATGGCCAAAGCAAAATTTGAGAGGACGAAGCCGCACGTAAACATCGGGACCATCGGTCACATCGACCACGGCAAGACGACCCTGACGGCGGCCATCACGAAGACGTTGTTCGAGCGGTACGGTCTCGGTCAGTTTGTCGCGTTCGACGCCATCGACAAGGCGCCGGAGGA
>JAISML010000181.1 GCA_031276775.1 Eubacteriales Family XIII. Incertae Sedis bacterium
GCTCAGATGGAGTACGGCGGCAAGGTCTGGCCCAAGAACTGGTACGGCGGCTACCGCGGACCGACGACTTTCCGAAAGTCCGTCGAACAGTCCATGAATGTCAACGCCGTCAAAGTGCAACTCAGCGTCGGCGCGGATCGCTCCATCGCATTTTTGAAGAAACTGGGCATCACCACCTTGGTGGAAGAAGGCAGAGAGAACGATACGGCGCCGGCGGCTCTGGCGCTCGGCGCGATGACGCACGGCGTCACGCCCCTTGAGATCACGGCCGCTTACGGCGCATTTGCGGAAGCGGGCGTCCTTACGAAACCCATCGCCTATACGCAGGTCTTGGATCGAAACGGCGAGGTGCTTCTGGACGGGGCGCCGGAGCAGTC
This sequence comes from Eubacteriales Family XIII. Incertae Sedis bacterium, assembly GCA_031276775.1. Taxonomy (GTDB): domain Bacteria; phylum Bacillota; class Clostridia; order Peptostreptococcales; family Anaerovoracaceae; genus JAISGB01. The sequence continues at coordinate 378 of JAISML010000181.1, forward strand.
GCAAGCCATGGATCCGGGCACCGCTTTCATCATCAACGACATCATGCGCACGACCGTCACGCAAGGGATCGCGACGCGCGCTTCGATCCCCGGAGTGCCCGTCGCGGGCAAGACCGGGACGGCTGCGGAAAACCATGACGACTGGTTCGTGGGCAACACGCCCAAGTATTCGGCGTCGGTCTGGGTCGGCAGCGACGCCGACCTGGAATTGTCGGAAGGATCCTCCGCTTCGCTGACCATATGGAACAAGATCATGCGTCAGATCGTGGCGGGACAGGAGGGCGGCAGTTTCCCCGGACCGCCTTCCAATGTGGTCAGTCTCACCGTCAGCGGTCAGACGGACTACTTCATCAGCGGCACACAACCCGAAAAGATCATGTACGGGAGCGAAGAAGTGGAGATCTGCCTGGATACCGGGTATCGGGCGACGCCGTGGTGCAAAAACAAAGAATTGAGAAAATATGACGCGCTCAATGGCGGCGGAGCGGGCGGCACGCCCCCGGAATTTTTCTGTCATCTGCACAACATCAACCCGGGGCAATTCCCCATTGATCCGTCGCAACAGTTGGACACGACCTTTGATCCGAACAAGCCGGAGGAACCGGAACCGCCGCCGGATCCCCCGGTCACGCCTCCGGTCACGCCGCCTGCCGTGACGCCCACGCCGCCCGCCGTGGTTTCACCCGCGAGCATCGGCGTGTCGGCGGTCGCGCGCATGGACGTGGTGCGTTTCGGCGCTTACGGTTTCGGGGCCGTCACAAATCGGGTCGGATGACTTACCTTGACCGTCGGCGCGGATTGCCGGCGGTCTTTTGCGGGATGTAGAGGGGAACCTATGTACGACAGTGTGGATGTGGCAAGATCGGCAGTACAACTCGCCATTACGCCAAACAGAGCGGCTGAGGAACGCTATATCGCAAAACTGGCCGAACGGGATATCTTCGGTGTGGCCGTGGATGTGGGCGGCGATATCATCCATTCCGTCCATGTCGTGATCGAGCGCGCCATTCTCGCCTCACGCAAGGCGGGACTCACGAGAGAAGCGCATGTGCAGGACGGCGCGATTGCCGGCGCGGCGCGGGAGGCCATCATGCAGATCGCGGCGAAGACCACCGGTCTGAACGGCGGCGGGAAGATCGCCGTCTGCCGGCATCAGGAACATCTGTCCGTATGCATTTTCATGAGCATCGGGCTTCTGCACCTGAATGAAGTCGTGATAGGTCTGGGACACAGATCGCTTCCTGCGGACTGACAGGCCGAAATGAAGCCGTGATAGATGATCCGTGACGCGGATCGCTTCCTGCGGACCGGCAGGCAAGGGGTTATTTTTTTCAAAAAATTGACATATTACCAATATAATGGTAATATGTGTCCATGAAAACAAGACGTCCCCTTGCCCATTTGACACTCGCGTACGCATTCGGAATCGGAAGCGCGTACCTCTTTTCCCCGGATCGCCGCCTGTATTTCCTGATCGCCGCAGCGGGCTTGGCGTTTCTTTTCCCCGGAGCGGTTCGCTTTGCAAAGGCGGCTTCGGGACGAAAGATGCTCGACCGGACGCGCGGCGTCTGTCGCCCTGTCCGCCGTACGCAAAGATATAGCTTTGTTTCGCGGCAAATGGCTGCGGCGATGTTCTTCGTATTTGCCGCAGGCGGCATTTACTGCGACGCCGCGCTGATCCGGACGGATCCCTTGACGCCCTATGCGGTCTCCCCGTACAACAATGTTGGGGAAGATGCGCGGCATGCGGGCGCAATGCCCGTGCAGACAGGACGCGTCATCAAGATCAACGTCATGAACGACGACGGTAATAAAATTACGGTCTCCTCCGGCGGACGGAATATCCTCCTGCGCGTCACCGGCGGAACGATCACGCCCGCAGAGTTGCTGGGGCGTAAAATTTCCTTTGCGGGGACGGTTGAGCTGCCACAGGGCCGGCGCAACCCCGGCTGTTTCGATTATCGTCTTTATCTCATGACACAGGATGTCAGGGTCATCGTAAAATGCAAGGCGGACGACGTCGAACTTTGCGCGTCCGGAGGCTCTTCGGGTTCCCGGCAGATCGGGGTTCGCGCGGACGGCGAGAAGACTTCCCGGTTTCGGCCCGATCCCGCCGGTGACCTCTACAATGTGTTGGGCCGCCTGAAATACGGCTTCCTCGATCGGGCGCGTGCGTCGATGCGCCCCCAAAGTTTTGCGCTGTTTGCCGGCATGCTGTTCGGCGACACCTCCGATATGGAGGAAACAATGTACGAAATGTTTCAGACGAATGGCGTCGCGCACATTTTAAGCGTGAGCGGCATCCACGTCGCCATCGTCTACGGATTTTTCAATGTGCTGTTCGGCGGACGCAGATCCGTTCCCGTCTGCCTGTGTATTCTGATCTGTCTGTTCGTCTATGCGTTGCTTTCGGAGTTTTCCCCGTCGGTGGTGCGCGCGGTCGTCATGATCGGGTTTCATATTCTCGCCAAATTGGTTGCCAAACGGTATGATCTGCTCACCGGCATCTGCGCCGCCGCGCTGATCATACTGCTGTTCAACCCTTTGCAATTGTTCGGCGTGGGTTTCCAACTCTCATTCCTGGCCGTCTTTCTCCTGGCGTTCGCGATTCCGTTTGCCAACCGGTTCGTCGGCTTTCGGGACGCGCGCACGGGTGCAAAGCTGTCGAAGCCGGAACTCATCGTGCGCGGGAAAGGTTCCTTTCCCGCCCGAATCGGGGAGAAAGCGGTGCAGACCTTCATACCGCTGCTTGCGATTCAGATCGGCATGGCGCCCATGATCGCCTATACGTTCAATTATGTTGCGCTTTCCGGCGCGGCGCTCAACGTGCCGGTGGTGGCTGTTTCAGGTTTCGTCATTCCCCTCGGCATCCTCATGATTCCCGTCGCGGGTCTTGCCGGTCTTGCCGTTCCCTTTGTGTCGGGCTTCGCCTCTTCGCTGTTTGCGGCGCTCGCGCGGCTTGCGGCAATTCTGCTCGATGCGGTGACGCGCTTGACCGAATTCGCGGACGGTCTTCCGTTCAGCCATTTCCGGACGGTCAGTCCGCATGCCCAATGGATCCTCCTGTTTTACGGGGCGTTGTTCTTCTGTCTGTCCGAAACATTCGGAATATTGCTCGCGCGGCGGTTGCCAAAGCAGGTGTTTTGTTTTTTCGCCGGGCTTGCGATCCTCGTGGCGTTTACGCTGACGAGTCCCGTGTGCGTACGCGGCGCCGGAGAGCTCGTTTTTCTGGATGTGGGGCAGGGCGACTGCCTGTATATCAGAACCCCTGACGGGCGCAATTACCTCGTGGACGGCGGCGGACAGACGGAGTATGACGTGGGGAAGAACGTTCTCCTGCCTTTCCTCCTGAAAAACGGCGTGCGGAAGTTGGACGGGGTCTTTGTGACCCACCTGCATACCGATCATTACAAAGGGTTGCGCGAATTGTCAAAATGCATCCCCGCAGAGAGATTGTTTCTCTACGACGGAAACAGATTGCGCACGGATTTCGTGATCGAGGATTCTTCATTTAAGTCGAAAGACCTGTTCTTTCTCTCCCGCGGCGATCGTGTGGGAATGGGGAGAGACGTGTCCCTGACCGTCCTGTATCCTCCCAAAGGTTCGGTCGGGCAATATGAGCGCACACTTGCCGGGGACGAAGACGAAAACAGGACGAGTCTGCTGATGTTGCTGGACTATGGGGGCGTGACCGTCCTCATGACGGGAGACATGGGGGAAGAAGGCGAAACTGCGGCGTTG
>JAISML010000210.1 GCA_031276775.1 Eubacteriales Family XIII. Incertae Sedis bacterium
GGCGCTCTCCTCCGCCGTGGCGCTGTTCTGATAGACGACATTCGTAAGTTGCGTGATGCCTCTGTTGATCTCGTCTATGGCGAGGCTCTGTTCCGAAGTGGCCTGGGCGATTTCGTTCACCACCGAGGTGCTGTCGTTGACGCCCTGCACGATGGTGTTCAGATAGTCTGACGTATCCTTTACGATGACGGAACCGAGCTTGGACTTGCTCAATGTGTTTGCAATCAAATCATTGCTGTCCTTGGCCGCAGCGGCGCTTTTGGTCGCGAGATTGCGCACCTCGTCCGCAACGACGGCAAACCCTTTCCCGTGCTGCCCCGCACGCGCCGCTTCCACCGCCGCGTTCAAAGACAGAATGTTGGTTTGAAACGCGATGTCGTCGATGGCTTTCATCACGGAACTGATGGATTGGCTGGCAGAGTTGATCTCATCCACCGCATGCGTCATGCGCACCATCTGTTCCCTGCCTTCCTCGGCGCTGTTCCTGATATTGTCCGCCAATTCCGTGGCTTTCTTCGATCTGCGGGCGTTTTCCTCGGCCTGACCGGCGATATCCCCCACACTGGCCAGCAGTTCCTCAACGGCCGCGGACTGTTCTGCGGTGGATTGCGCCAAAGTCTGCGCGCCGGACGAAAGCTGCGTGGCGCTGACGCTGAGCTGGCTCATCGCCGTTCGTATCTCGTTGACCATCTCGTTGAGATTGTTCGCGACGGCGTTGACCGCATTGCCCAAGGTGTCTTCGTCTCCGGAAAGTTTGGCCCGCACGGTGAGATCGCCCGTCGCGATGATCTCAAGCGTCTCAATCTTCGCGGTAATATCGTCCATCATCTTCTCGAAAGCGGCTGCCAGTTCGCCAAGTTCGTCGGTATATCCGGCCCGTGCGCGGACGCGCGCGACCAAATCCTCGGTAAATCTGAAATTGCCCGTCGTCCCCGCCTGGTGCGCCACCGCGGTAATGTCCTCCACGGGCTTCACGATGAGTTTGCTCAGGCGGCTCGCGAAAATCACGGCGAGCATGATCCCGACGAGCATAATGGCGCCCAATACGCAGGCGGCGATGACAAACTGCCGATACTGCACATCGTCGGAGACATTGCCGTATATGAAAAATATGCTCAGGATGCCCACAACCACCGTCAGCACGGCGACCATCAAAAAAAACAGGTTCAGCTTCGTCCTGATCTTCGTTTTCCTTATTTCGGTCAAAGCGCACCTCCGATTTACCGCACAACAATCCCCTGAAACGCATACAGGCGAACACCGCGCCCGATGCTCGGCATAAATTGATTATATAGTACGAACCCGCCGATTGCAAGAAGCAGACCTCTCTTTTCTCATTTCTCTTGAATTTTTGATCCGCTTACACTATAATGTTATATATTGTGCGGGATGTCCATGCCCGCAAAAAGTGCGGCGCTTGCGCATCGCAACTCATTTCTTCCGGAATCGGGAGTGAAAAGGAGATTACTCTATGGGCTTCATCGATAGCTTGAAAAAAACAGGGGATATATTCGCCGGAGAAAGCGGCAACGGCAAAAACGGCGATATCCCTGCCGATCGCGCGGAGGCGCGGGACGACGGCAACAATCCCGGCAATGACGGCAACGAATACAGCGGCGATCCGACCGAACAAACCGAAGCGCTGTTCGGCGACAATGCCGGGGGCTTGTTCGGCGGCGACAGCGATAGCGGCAACGGCGGCGTGCGATCCGACGCAGCGGGCGGCGACGGCAACCCCGGCGAGGCCATTTCCGCCGGTGACGACGGACGCCAAAGAACGGCGGGCGCCGACGTCGCGGACGAAAAGACCGAATCCGCTTCCTTTGCATTCACCGAAGCCAACGCGCAGACAGCGGAACAAACGCGCGGGGAGGATTTCAGGTCCGGAGACATCATTCCGTCGGCGCGTGAAAACGCTTACGCCGACGACGATTCCGGCGGTTCGGGTTACAAAACGGGCGGCGGTCTCAGCAATTCCCACATCTCCGAAGACACGGAGATCATAGGGGACATCAATTCCAAAGGAAACATCGAAATCAAGGGCAAGGTGATGGGAGACGTCGCCACGCAGGGGAACATCATCGTGGAAGGCGGAATTTTCGGGAACGTTTCCGGTCAGAACATCGGGCTGTACACCTGCAAGATCAAAGGGGACGTACGGGCCACCGTCGATGTGATGGGCGACGCCGGCACCGTCGTATTGGGCAATGTCAACGCGAACAACATCGTGATGGACGGTAAATGCAAAGGCGTCGTGACAGCCGACAACATGCTCGTCATGCGCGGCAACTCCTATCTGATCGGCGACATCACGGCGCGTTCTTTCGTGGTGGACGACGGGGCGGTCATCAACGGTTCCATCAAGACCATCACAAACGAAAATTTGGACGCCATGTTCAACATTTCGGACGGCGACACGGATATATAAACAGCGCGCCGCCGCAACCGGACGGAAAAGACAGGCATACGCAGCAAACGGCGTATGCCTGTCTTTTCATTCCCGCTTTCCCGGTGCGGATCAAATTGGGAGCGTCATCCGTCTTTCGTTTTGCGCGGGAGACGGCGTTCGTTCACAGAACCGTCTTGCCCGACACCGCCGCGCGGCGTTTTCGCGACGAAGCGCGAACGAGACGCAGGAGTTCATGAAACCACAGGGGTACGGTGCAGAGCGCCGTAATGCCTGCCCACTCTTTCAGACTCAACGGCGCGGTCGCAAACGCCTCGTTCATAAACGGCAGTTCCGTCACCGCCACCTGAAGGGCAAATCCGAGCAGAAAGGCCGCGATC
>JAISML010000084.1 GCA_031276775.1 Eubacteriales Family XIII. Incertae Sedis bacterium
TCAAAACGGCGGAAGCCGCGGGATTCAAAACGATCGATCCTTCCAACGGGGATCTTTTGAAACGCGTTGGCGACTGGAGCGACGGCGCATTCGCCGATGCGGCAATTGTTACAATCGGATCGGCAAACGTGAACGCGGAAGCCGCAACGGCGCTGAAAAAATTTGACGGAAAGATACTCCTGTTTGCCGCAGCTTATCCGGCTCCGGAAGTGGGACTCAACGCCAACGAAATTCACTACCGACGATTGTCTCTCATCGGCACATTCATCGCGGATTTATCCGATTTTGTCGAAGCGGCCGATCTTTTGAACAGCAGGAGGGTCGATGTTTCACGCTTGATTGAGCCGAATCGGTATCGTCTCGATGACATTCAGGAAGCGTTTCGGGAAGCGTCCCGCCCAGGCAGGTTCAGGGTTTGTGTACTTCCGAATGGCTGAGCGGCGCATAACCTCCGTTTTCCGACCCGATTGCTTTCGACTTTCGGATCTTACGGAAGTCAACCGCCGATCATTCGGGGAACGCTGATTGAGGCTTCCTTAAAAACAGATGTGTACCGGAAAGGAAACGGTGTAAGCATGCAAAAAATAAAAGCCATTGTCGGCACGGAAATACTGCCCGAGTTTTTGGACAGGATAAAACAGTATTACGACATAACATTCCTGCCTTGGTTGGGGACCGACAAACTCCCGACGGAGGACGAGATCATCCGGCATTGCAAAGGTTATGAAGTGGTTGTGGTGTACACGGATCGCATCACGGAAAGATGCATCAAGGCATTAAGCCAAGCAGGTTTGAAATTTTTGGGATGCGGGAGAGCCACGCCAAACAACATCGATTGGAAAGCAGCAAAGGAGTACGGAATCCCCATCATCCACACGCCCGGACGAAATGCGCATGCGGTAGCCGAATACACGGTGGGAATGCTCTTGGCTCTGTGCAAAAGAATTGCATTCACTTACAACGCGTTGCAGGATGGCCGCTTTCTCGCGGAAGCAAAAGATATATACGACATCCCGAAAAAGGATGATGTCATTTGGAGATTTGCGGAAAAGGAAAATCCAAGATCTTCATTCCCGTGGAGCATCGATGTATTCGGACGCACGGTGGGCATTGTAGGTCTCGGCGCCATCGGGCAAAATGTCGCCAAGATTTGCCGGGGCATGGGCATGCAGGTTCTCGCATACGATCCTTATCAACGGGATGAAGCGTTTGCGGAAAGCGAAGCGACAAAAATTTCGGACGTTTTTGATATGCTTCCGCAATGTGATTTCATATGCGTCAATCTTGCCCCTTCGCCGGAAACTTACGGGCTGATAGACAAAAAATGGTTTGGGGCAATGAGGAATGACGCGTACTTTATCAATACTTCAAGGGCAAGCGTAGTCAAACAGAAAGACCTGATCGATGCGCTTACGCATAAGGTCATTGCATTTGCGGCGCTCGACGTCATGTGGGAAGAACCCGCCCCGGAAAATCATCCCTTGCTCCACATGGATAATGTGCTTATTACACCGCACATGGCAGGGATCAGCGCGGATGTGAAAAAGTGGGCGTCCTTCATGCTCGCCGACGAACTGCTGCGCTATGCGGAAAAAAAAGAAAATATAAGAATATGGAAAAGAACATGACACGGAGGACAAGAGATGATTCAGAAAGATGTTACGATCATCGACCGAATCGGAATGCATGCGCGGCCGGCCAGTATGTTTTCCAATATCGCAGCGCAGTGTAAAGCAAATATCAAAATTCTGTTCAACGGCAATGAGATCAACGCGAAAAGCATTATGGCCGTACTCGCGGCCGGGATCGTCAAAGGAAGCCGTATCACGATCGTGGCGGACGGGGAAGATGAGGAAGCGGCCATAGAAAAATTGAGCGCACTGGTTGAATCAAACTTTGAAAGCTGATCTCGCGGACGAACCCGAAAGTCCGGCAGAAAAAAGAGCGGTGGATTGCAAAGTTTGTTGCCGCTCAAAGGTTGGCGCGCGACACAAGCGTCAGCGCCGTCGCTTTCACGATGATCCTGTGTTCGGCTTCCAGAACGCGCGCGGCCAAGGTATCCTCGGTGTCGCCCGGCAGGACGGGAACGCGTTCCTGCAGAATGATCCCGCCCGTATCGATGCCTTCGTCCACAAAATGCACGGTCGCGCCGCTTTCGGCGTCCCCCGCCGCAAGGACGGACCGATGTACGCGGCTTCCGTAATACCCCTTGCCGCAGTGCCTGGGGATCAGGGACGGATGGATGTTGATGATGCGCCCTTTGTAGGCTCTGACGATCTCGGGCGGCAGAATGCGCATGTAGCCGGCGAGAACGATCAGATCCGTTTCGGCAGCTTTGAGCAAGCGCAGACTTTCCCGCACCCGTTCCGTTTCCTCCGGCGATGTGTCTTCGTTTATGACGGCGGTCCGAATGCCGGCCTTCGACGCCCGTTCGAGTGCGAACGCGCCGGGATTGTTTGAAAGTACGAGTCCGATGCGCGCGTCCGGAATCGCCCCGGACGCGATCCCGTCCATGATCGCCTGCAAATTGCTGCCGCCTCCGGAGACGAAGACGGTGATGTTTTTCCGCCCCGCGTCTGCTTCCGACGCACCCGCCGATGTCGCGGGAAGTTCGTCCGGGGCGGAAAAGAGCCGGGCCGATCCGCCTTTCACAAGCCTGACGCCTTCGCCGGGAACGATGGAACCGATCACCCGCGCGTCCTCGCCCTGCTCCTTTAAAACCGCGAGCATGCCGGCCGCGTCCGACCGGCGCGCGACGATCATAAAACCGACACCCATGTTGAATGTGGCAAACATATCACGTTCCGCGACATTGCCGTATCTCCTGACGGCGTCGAACACGGGGGGAGGCGTCCAGGCGTCCGTGTCGATCTCCGCGCCCAGCCCCCCGGGCAACACCCTCGGTATGTTCTCGTAAAAGCCTCCCCCCGTGATGTGAATCATGCCGGTCGGGCGGCCGCGCCGCTCCGCGCCGGCGCGCGGGAGCAAGGCCATGATCGGCTTCGCGTAGATGCGGGTCGGCGTCAGCAGAACTTCCCCGAGCGTACCGGGCAGACCGTCCACGCGATCATCCACCGTCAATCCCGCGATCTCAAAAAAAACCTTGCGCACGAGGGAGTAACCGTTGCTGTGAAAGCCCGACGACGGCAAGCCGATGATGACATCCCCTTCCGCGATGCGCGAACCGTCGATGATTTCATCCTCATCCACCAGACCCACGGCAAAGCCGGCCATGTCATAATCGTTCCCGCCGTAAAAGCCCGGCATCTCGGCAGTCTCCCCGCCGACGAGCGCGCAACCGCTCAGCGCGCAACCGTCGGCCACCCCTTTGACGATCTCCGCGATCTTCTCCGCCTTCACTTTGTCTGCGGCAATATAGTCGAGAAAAAACAGGGGGCGCGCGCCCTGGCAGAGGATGTCGTTGACGCACATGGCCACCAGATCCCGGCCCACCGTATCGTGCTTGTCCATGAGAATGGCGATCTTCAGTTTCGTGCCCACACCGTCGGTTCCGGCCACGAGCACGGGCGTTTTCACGCCCTCCATGTTCGGCTTGTACAGGCTGCCAAATCCGCCGATGCCGGCAAGGACGCCGGCGTCCATCGTCTTTTGCACATGCGCTTTCATCAGGGATACGGCGCGTTCGCCTTCTTTCGTGTCGACGCCCGCGTCCTTGTAGGTCAGCGTTTCGTTCATGAGCGCACCCGTTCCAGCACAGCCTGATAGGTTTCCCGCACCCTGCCCAGATCGCGCCGGAACCTGTCCTTGTCCATCTTTTCGTTCGTCTCCGTATCCCAGAGCCGGCAGGTGTCGGGCGATACTTCGTCGGCGAGGATGAGCGTCCCGTCGGACGTCTTGCCGAATTCGATCTTGAAATCGATCAGGTTCAAGCCTTTCTCTTTGAAGAAGTCCTTCATGAC
>JAISML010000089.1 GCA_031276775.1 Eubacteriales Family XIII. Incertae Sedis bacterium
CGTGCGCATGACCCCCAATCCGCGGCTTCGGCCGCCGCCCGTGAAATCTTGTACGCGCCCATCGAACCCGACAACGACGTCGTGGAATTCTTGGCGCCCCACTTTTGCGACAGATTCAAAAATGATCCGTTCATCATTCACGACAAAAAACGGGGCAAGGCGCTCGTGGCTTTCGGAAAGATCCGGTATGTGGCGGATTTTGCCGATGAAAGTCTGTTGCGGGACACGGAGGAAGAGAAAGCGTACCGCAAACTTTGGCGGCGCTATTTCGACGCCATCGCGATCAAAGAACGCACAAATCCAAAATGCCAACGCAATTTCATGCCTGTTCGCTATTGGAAGCACATCACCGAGGTCGGAGAGCGGGCGCCGCTCTTTTGACGGACAGGCAAAAAAGTGATTTTACAGACAAAAATGAAAAAGGAGGCAGTATTTTCGGCACAAAACTGCTCTATATTAATGCAAAGGCAGTTGCATTGGCGTTTCTGTGCCGTATTGACGATACACCTGCGCTCCGCGATTGCCCGATGCAATTCTGTTGGAAAGCGCTTAATCCCCCTTAGCGCTTTCTTCCTTTTTTGTTCGCCGGGCGCGGTGCGCAACCCGCCAACCCTTGAACAGCAACCCTCTTCCCATATCGCCTTGAATTTTCCGGACAAATTTTTTCATTGATAACGCCGCCGAAAAATGATATAATTTATTTACTTTTACGGTAAAAGTAAATAGGAAGGATGCGAAATTGTACAACGGCAAATACAGGAATGCGCTTTACGAAACGAGACCGCTCCGCGACATCCGGGACTTGATGAACAGCAGTGTGGAATTGTACGGCGACCGACCCGCGTACTTGGTCAAGCGCCGGCCGGGCGGCGCTTACGAGCCGATCTCGTTCAGGGCGTTCCGCAGAGACGTCACCGCTTTTGGAACCGCCCTGCTCGACGCGGGATTGCGGGAGAAACCCGTGGCCGTCGTCGGAGAAAACCGTTATGAATGGATTGTGACGTATCTGGCTGCGGTATGCGGCGGCGGCGTCATCGTTCCCATTGACAGAGAACTCGGCGCGGAGGAGATCGCCCATCTGCTGGCGCGTGCGGAAGCGGGTTGCATCGTCTATTCCGGAAAATTGGAAACGGTGGTGGATGAAGCGTTGCGCCGTCTCGGCGGAATCGGCGCGAAAATATCCATGGACGCGACGGAGAACGAAGAAACCCGCCTGTCCATGAAACGTCTGATCGAGCGGGGACACGCCTTGATGCGCGACGGCGCAAAGGAATACTTCCGCGTGGAAATAGACCCCCGCGCGATGTGCTCGCTCATCTTCACGTCCGGCACCACGGGCTTGGCGAAAGGCGTCATGCTGTCCCACGCCAATTTGGCCGCCAATGTGGTCGGTATGGCAAAATTTGTGCGCGTGGTCGAATGGACTTTGTTGTCCGTGTTGCCCATGCACCACACTTATGAATTTACGTGCAGCATTCTCGGCGCCATGTATCAGGGCTGCACCGTCGCCATCTGCGAAGGTCTGAAACACATCGTGAAGAACATGGCGGAATGCAAGGCCAATGTGATGTTGGGCGTCCCGCTCATGTTTGAAAAAATGCATCAAAAAGTCTGGAAAGAAGCGGAACGCACGGGCAAAGCCAAGATGATGCGGCGCGCCATCGCCGTTTCCAAGGCAGTGGGCGGTCAAAAGCTCAGAACGACAAAGCGCATGTTCAAAAGCGTCCATCAGGCGATGGGCGGTGAAATGCGGTTGCTCATCGCGGGGGGAGCGGCCATCGATCCCGGCGTCATCGAGGATTTCAACGCGATGGGTCTCAAGATGATTCAAGGTTACGGCATGACCGAAAATTCCCCCATCATCGCCGTCAACAAAGACCGTTGCAGCAAGGCGGCCGCTGCGGGCATTCCCATGGACGGAACCGAAGTGCGCATCGAAGGCAAGGACGGGGACGGCATCGGGGAAATCGTCTACAGGGGACCTTCGGTCATGTTGGGCTATTACGGCGATCCCGGGGAAACGGCGAAAGTTCTGCGCGACGGTTGGCTCCGCAGCGGCGATTACGGCCGCATGGACGGAGACGGGTTTCTCTATGTCACAGGAAGAAAGAAAAACGTCATCGTGACGAAAAACGGCAAGAATATCTTTCCCGAGGAAGTGGAGTATTATCTTCTGAAATCACCGTACATTGAAGAAGCGGTCGTCTGGGGCAAAGAGGAAGGACGGGGAGGGGATACGGTGATCTGCGCCGACATATTCCCGGATTTTGCTTCGATCGAGAAAGACTGCGGCGCCGTCGGAACGGAAGAAACGCGAAAGATACTGCAAGCGGCGATCGACTCCGCAAACGAGAAAATGCCGCCCTACAAGCGTGTCAGACGATTCTCCGTGCGGGAAGAGGAATTTGAAAAAACTACGACAAAGAAGATCAAACGGCATCTGCTGAAACACGAAGAACCGACATGACGCGGATCTGCGCAGGACGCGGACGGAGGCGCGTCTTGCGATCGGGATCGATCGCCGTCGGAGATTTACGGTACATCGGGCAAGACGTTGGAAAACAAAGACTGACTATAAGGAGACGGATATGACGCCAAGGGAGATCCTTTCACGGGAAAAGTACGCGGAGATCAAGGCTGCGGATATGCAAACAGCCGCAGAACTGCACGAATTTATTCGAAACAATGACGACCCGTACATGTACGACAAAGGGCAGCGGGCCATCATGGATCTCAAGCACATGCTTGAAACGAGCGTGGAATTGTACGGCGACAACGTCGCGTTTATGGAAAAGCCCTCCCATAAAGAACCGTACAGAAAGATCTCGTACAAAGAAGCCAAAGCGGAGGTGGACGCGCTCGGCACGGCATTGCACGCGCGCGATATGAGAGGCAGACGGATCGGCGTCATCGGGGAAAACGGATTCGGTTGGGCTTCCGCCTACCTCGCCGCAGTCTGCGGGACAGGCGTCGCGGTGCCGTTGGACAAAGAACTGAGGAGCGAAGAAATTGAGCATCTGCTCATCGAAGCCGAAGTGGAATGCATCTTCTACACGCAACGGTTCACACAACTGTTCCGGGACATCAAGGCGGGCGGCAAAACAAAACTCTCCCTGTTCGTCAACTTGGACGGCGGCGAAACCGAAGCGTTTGAAACAGCCCGGCGCACTTTGATCGAGGAAGGCAACGAACTGTTGCGCGGCGGCAACCGGGATTTCCTAGACGCGCAGGTGCTGCGGGACGGCATGGGCGTCCTTCTTTTCACGTCGGGGACGACCGGCGTCGCCAAGGGCGTCATGCTCTCACACGGAAATCTCTGCGTGGACATCATGCTCTCACCCACCATCTTTTCAGTCCGTCCGACGGATATTTTCTTCTCCGTGCTGCCGCTCCACCACACTTACGAATGCACCTGCGATTTCCTCATTCCGCTGTACAAGGGCGCGGCCATCGCTTACTGCGAGGGATTGCGCCACATCGTGGACAATCTCAAGGAGGCGCAGCCCACGATGTTTCTCGGTGTGCCCCTGCTCTTTGAAAATCTGTACAGGAAAATCTGGCAAAATGTCCGCAAACAGGGGAAAGAGAAATTGCTCAAACGCGTCATCGCAATCAACCGCAGGACGAAAAAGATCGGCATCGATCTGGGCAAGATCTTCTTCAAGGACATTACCGCGGTGTTCGGCGGCAAAATGCGGCAGGTGATCTGCGGAGGCGCAGCCATCGATCCCGCAATCCTTGACGGAATAAAGGATTTTGGCATCAACGCCATCCAAGGTTACGGTCTTACGGAATGCGCGCCCATCTGCGCGCTGAACCCGGAACTCGCCCCAAGGAGCAACAGCGCCGGCTATTTCGCGCCCGGCTTCTCCGGCAGGATCGACGAGCCGGATCCCGAAACCGGCATCGGCGAGATCTGCGTGAAAGGCGGCAATGTCATGTTGGGATATTACAACAACCAAGCGGCCACCGACGAGGTTCTGAAAGACGGTTGGTTCCATACCGGGGATTACGGATACATCGACAAGGACAATTTCGTCTATATCACGGGACGGAAAAAGAACGTGATCATCACAAAGACCGGCAAAAACGTGTTTCCGGAGGAATTGGAATACCTGCTGAACAGATCCGATCTGATCGCGGAGAGCATGGTATGGGAAAGCGAAGGGGAAAAATCCGAGGATACGATCATCGTCGCGACGATCAGACCGGATGAAGACGTCGCGAAAGAAATGTCGGGCGGCGACACAAGCGACGAAACCTTGGGCAGATTGCTCTGGGCGGAAGTCGATAAAATCAACGCGGAACTGCCGTATTTCAAAAAAATCAAGAAGATTTCGCTCCGCAGACAGGAATTTGAGGTAACCACCTCGAAGAAGATCAAGCGGTTTGTCACGGAAAACAAAACAGGCTCGGATGTTTGACCGCCGGCGCGGGGCGCGGGCGTCCACAGTCCGCGCAGGAAAGGAATACGCATGATCGCACGAAACAGAACGTTCCTCTTTCTCCTGACTTTCGTCATCCTCCTGTCCGCGTTGGCGGGATGCGGGAAAAACCGGGAGCAAACTTCCCGCCCCGACGATCCGTCATTCACCGAGTTTACGGGGGAAGTGTTTCGGCATTACGCCGCGTCGGATTCGCTTTCCCTGAATTATCTTTTGGTCCACCCGGAAAACTACGGAATCGAAAAACCGCAGCCCACTTTCGGCACATACGGACGCGAGGCTTTCACGGAGGATCTGCTTTATGCCAAAACACAGCTTGAAGCGCGGTCGACGTTCGATTACGCCAGCCTGTCCGACGAACAGCAACTCACATACGACATACTCTTTCAAAGCTTGGAGGAAAGCGTCGATGCGGAGAAATTCCTGTATTTCGGGGACGTCCTGTCGCCTACCATCGGTTTGCAGGCGCAGCTTCCCATCTTGCTTGCGGAATACTCCATCTATGAAAAAGCGGATTTTGACTACTATCTCGCCCTGCTCGAAACGTTGCCGGCTTACTTCGATCAGATCATCGCTTTCGAGCGTGAAAAAAAGGAGGCGGGCACGTTCATGGCCAAAAGTTGCGCCGAAAATGTGGTGAAACAGATCGAGGGCTTCATCTCAAACCCGGATGCGAATCTGTTGATTGTCATCTTCGACGAACGTGTGAATGCCTTTGATGGGCTGACCGAGGAGGAAAAATCGGATTTCAGGGAGAGAAACAGGACTGCCGTTTTGAATGCCGTCATTCCTGCCTACAGGGCTGTCGCGGACGCCTTGACCGAACTCAATGCCGACAACACGAGAACGGGCGGACTGTCCTCGCTCGAAAACGGCGCGGCATATTACGAATGGCTGGTAAAAGCATCGACCGGATCCGCAAAGACCGTCTCCGGGATCGAGGCGATGATCGACGATGCGCTTTCGGCGTCCATCGAGAAAATCCGCGAGGTCTATCAATCGAATCCTTCGGCCTACGATCAGACCGATGCGCCGGACTACCCGGCGTCGGAGCCGAACGAAATTCTCGATTATCTGAAAGGCGCGATACCGGAGATGTTCCCCGCCTTGGACGACGACGGATACATTCTGAAGTCAGTGGACAAATCTTTGGAGGATTTTGCAAGCCCGGCTTTTTACCTGTTGCCGCCCATCGACGATCCGAGCCGCAATATCATCTACATCAACAACGGAGCGCAAACGGAAAATTCCAATCTGTTCTCGACCTTGGCGCATGAAGGCTATCCGGGCCATCTGTATCAGACGGTGTATTTCAGAAAGGCGGATCGGGATCCCGTGCGCAGCATTCTGTCGTTCGACGGATACATAGAAGGTTGGGCCACCTACGTGGAGCGCATGTCCTACGAACTCGCCGGCTTGGATGCGGACGTCGCCGCCGTGCTTGCCGCCAACGATCTGGCGACGCTGTGCATGTACGCGAAAGTCGATATCGGCGTCAATGCGCATGCCTGGGATTTGGAAGACGTCGCGCTGTATTTGTCTGAGTTCGGCATCTCAAACGAGGAAGCGACGCGCGAAATGTACGACGCGATGGTCGCGGAACCCGCAAATTATCTCAAATACACCGTCGGATGCATAGAGATCCTGCAACTGAAGAACGCGGCGAGAGAAGCGTGGGGCTCCGATTTCAAGGACAAAACGTTTCACGAATTTTTGCTCGGAATCGGACCGGCGACATTCGACGTCATAAGCGATCGGTTGGATCGCCGATCTGCGGACGGGAGCGTCAAAGCCGCCGCGTAGCGCACGGTTTCAGGCGCGTCACTCCTTTTTTTCAAATGCGTCGGAGTCGACTCCGCATACGGGGCAGACTTCGGGAACCGCATCGCTTTCTTCCTCATAACCGCAAATTTTGCATACCCAGACCATGGCAAGTTCCTTTCTCTATCTTTCAACAACACCGTCCGTCACGCGATCGCATCCGCGTCACCCCCATATTATATACCAACGCGCGTCAAAATGTGAACCCGGGAAAAGAATTCCGCGGGCTGCGGACTATTTTACGGTAAAACGGACTATTTTACCGTTCCGGTTGCGGTTCGGGCAGTTTGTGTGGTAAAGTATTGGGGCAAAGGAGACGCAATACCAGTGAATTCACGCATCTATTCCACAACCGCAAAGAGCATCGTCGTCGCAATCGCGTTCGGATTGCTGTTTTTCGGGAATTTCCTGCTGTTCATATTGGCATATGTTGCGATGGCGCTGTTCCTGATCGCGCAGACCTTGGCGACGCAGACGCAAAAACGCCTGAAATTTTATCTGATCGTTTCCTTTCTCATGATTCTGGGCGTTCAGATCGTTGCGGGTCTGTTGGCCGTCTGTCCCGAAGGCGTCGAGTCGGTGTTCGTCGCGCTGTCCCGACGCGCATTCGGCGTAGTTTTGCTGTCTCTTCCCTTCGTGATGGGCCGCTACATAAGCATCGGCAGATATGCGTCGTTTTATCTGCCGTCCGCGCAGGAAGCGGCGACCATCAGCTTCTCGGAACTGAAAGAGAGCGGGCTCGGCATTCGCCGCGCCATTTCGAAGATCGGGCAGGCAGGGCGCAGCATGTCGCCGGAAAACATGAGGGACATCATCAGCGATCTGCCCCGGCACAACTCCTTTCGTTACATCAACAACGGCAGTCTCACCGCCGAATATTTTGCCGAAGCATACAAAAATCTCAGCGATCCGTATATTTACATCGTGATTTCCAATACGGGAAGCGCGGCAAGTGAATTCATCTCCGTTTTTACGCAGAAACAATACAACCACGCGTCTTTGTCATTTGACAGCGAACTCGACACGGTCGTCAGCTACAACGGAGGCGAGCGCGTCTATCCGCCCGGATTAAACCGCGAGATGCTCGAGTTTTTCAACAAAAAAAAGGGCGCGTCCATCCTCGTGTACCGACTTCCCTGCTCTGCGGAACAGAAAAAACGCATGATCCAAAAAATAGAAGACATCAACAGGGAGGGCAACGCTTACAACATGCTCGGATTGGTGCTGAAATACGCCCACAAGCCGAACATCATGTTCTGTTCTCAATTCGTGTACAGAATGCTGGGGATCGCGGGGCTCACCTATTTTGACAAGGACAGCGAACGGGTGCGCCCCACGGATTTCATCGAATTGGATTATTACAAAAAATTGCAGTTCGTCTATGAATTGAAACTGAACTGAGCCGCACTTTTTTCACATTTTCTGTAAACATCAGTGTATAATAATGCTAAACAAGGCGGGTTGTGTCGCCGGATTTCGACGCACAGAACAACGCACAGTGTAAGCGAGGGGTGTTTATAATGGACAAAGAAAAAAAAACCGTGGACGATATCCTGACCAGACTCTTTGTGAGTACGCTCAAGATCGAAGAACGCGCCATCGCCGCACGCTTCGGGAACGATCTCTCGATCTCCGAGCTTCATGTGCTTCGCGAAATCGGAGTCGACAAAACCAAGACCATGACGCAGGTGGCCAACGGGTTGAAGATCAGTCTCGGCGCGCTTACCACATCCATGAACAGATTGGACAGGAAAGGATACGTGACGCGTACGCGGGACGCCGGAGACAGACGGATCGTCAATCTCGGGCTGACGGACGCGGGGAAAGCCGCGTTCGGCATACACGAAGCTTTTCACAAACACATGGTGGAAGCTGCCATCGACAAGCTGTCCGCGCGGGAAAAGACCGTTTTGCTGAAATCGCTCTCTCAGTTGGACGACTATTTTATTGCGGAATGGGAAAAATGCCGTCCCAAATAGGTTCGCTCCGCGGGACCATTGAACGGCGATAAACTCCCCGGCTGTTGTGCGCAGGTGAAACACATGCTGAAACCTTTGACCGTCCAAACCATCTGTCCTGTCTGTAAAAGACCGGTTGCCGCCTCATACCAAGCGCGTGAAGACGCCGTGTTTTTTGAAGCCGTCTGTCCCGACCACGGTCCCTTTTCCGCACTTGTCGCCGAGCAGGCGGAGGATTACGCGCGGTGGATGAAGCATCGTACCGTCACCGTTCCGCCCAAACGGGCGATTACGCGGGGCAAACGTCGGATCGACGTCCAAAACGGCGCGGAAGCGCCGTTCAATGCCGGGGTGCAAGCTTTCGGCGCGGAAGCGCCGTTCAATGCCGGGGTGCAAGCTTTCGACGCGGATGCCGGCCTGTTCGATACCGACTGCCCGCTTCATTGCGGCACCTGTGAAAACCATCTGATGACCGCGTGCTGCGTCCTGCTGGATGTGACGGAGCGTTGCAATCAACATTGTCCTTATTGTTTTGCGCGCGCCGGGGAAGCGTGCGCGGAGGATCCGTCGCTCAAAACCATAGCGGGTCTGTACGACAGGCTCTTGGATCTGGGCGAGGAGCGCACATTCAACATTCAACTTTCCGGAGGCGAGCCGACGGTGCGGGACGATCTGCCCGCCATCGTCAAGCTCGGCAGGGACAAAGGTTTTGCGTATATTCAGCTTAACACCAACGGCAAACGCATAGGGGAGGAACCCGGCTATGCCGCGGCATTGAAAACTGCGGGGGTATCCGCCGTGTTTCTTCAATTCGACGGAACGACCGACGCGATCCACACGGCGCTCAGGGGCGAGCCCCTGCTCGGGGTCAAATGCGCGGCCATCGACAATTGCCGCAAAGCGCGCTTGCCCGTCACCCTCGTGCCCACCGTGGTTCAGGGCGTCAATTTGCATGACATCGGCAACATGGTGGATTTTATGCTGTCACGGTTGGACGTGATCAAGGGCATACATTTTCAGCCTGTAAGCTATTTTGGCAGACATCCGGGATTGCCGCGCGATCCGCGCGATCGCGTGACCATGTTTGCCGTCATGCGCGAAACGGAGCGGCAGACCGGCGGACGCATACGTTGCGACGATCTCGCGCCCATCAGTACCGGACATCCGCTCTGTTGCTTCTGCGGCAATTTTTTGCGGGAGCAAAACGGTGAGCTGAGATCTTTGATCGATAAAACGCAAAAGGAAGAAGGGCTTTCCTGCTGTTGCGAAACGGCGCCCAATCCGATCGAGATCATTCGCAGGGACAGGGATTTTGTTTTGAACAAATGGATGGTCGGCGCGGACGAAAGCGGGCGGACCGGGCCGGATGCCGACGACGGCGGGGCGGCGGAAAGGGACGCGCGCGGCACACCCCGCCGGAAACGGACGGCAAGCGGCGCGGAGCAGGAACCTGCGCCTCTTTCGTTGGATGAGGCGCTCGCATATCTGCGTGGCAATATGTTCACGATATCGGGCATGGCTTTCATGGACAGGGGAAATCTCGACGCGGAACGGCTAAAACGTTGCAGGGTACAAGTATTTTCCAAAGACGAACGGCTGATACCGTTTTGCGCGTACAACAGCATTTACAGATCGGGCGGTTGACGCGGGAGCGGGACAATGACCGCGTTTGCAGCAAAATTTCAATACTTGCGGGCGGAACGGCCGAGGTGGAAACGGAGCCTCGGTCTCAAAACAAAATTTATTTTTTTATGTGTCAAGAGGTGATTTTTTGGGTAAGAATAGTCCGGGAGGGTTTGCATTCACCGCCTACGCGGTGCGGCGGGCCGGACTGAAACAAAACGACAGGATGCTTGAGATCGGCTGCGGGGAAGGCGAAACATTGCGCGAACTGAAAGCGCGCTTCGGCGTCCGCGGCATTGGGATTGATCGATCCGCGGCATTGATCGAAAGCGGACGCGCACGGTATCCGGATGCGGACATTCGTGAGGGGGATGCGGATGTTTTGGAATTTCCGCCCCACTCTTTCGATGGCGTGCTGATCGAATGTGTCCTGTCGGCGGCAAGCATGCAACCCGAGGTCTTGCGCGAAGTCCATTGCGTGTTGAAAAACGGAGGGAAGCTTATCATCAGCGATCTGTGCGCAAGGGAATCCGCACAGAAACAACCGACGGCCGCACGCGCAAATGTTGCGGAAAACGGCGGCATGGCGCGGGGTTCGTTCGAAAACGGATCGGGCGGAGGTTTGGTGGATCCGCAAAAATTGCTGAACGTTTGCGAAGCGCTCGGCTTTGTCGAGATATTGTGGGAGGACAGAACCAAGGACCTGGACGCGTTTGTAATCGAAAAGATCATGGAACACGGTTCGTTGGAACGCTATTACGCTTCGATCACCGCAGCCGGCGTACCGAAAGAAGCATTTTGCAAAGCGTCGCCGAAAGCCGGCCCTCTCGGATATTTCCTCCTGATCCTGGAAAAATCCGAAAAGCCGACGATTCATTGACGGGAGAGGGTGGAGATGGATTTACAGGAAAGGTTGTTTGAATCAAAACTCAAAGGGCATTGTTGCAGTCAGACGATCATGGCGCTGTGCATTGAGGATTTGGGCCGGGAAAACGAGGATCTGATCGCCGCCATGGCGGCCTTTTGCGAGGGTATGGGGCAGGGAAAAATCTGCGGAACCTTGGCGGCCGCAGTCGCGGCGCTCTACGTGGCGAATGCCGAAGACGCGCAGGATCACCTGCAGGACGACTTGATGGATTGGTTCGGCGATCGGTTCGGCGGTTATGACTGCTTTGACATCATAGAGGACGACGCACGCAGACGCATCGAATTTTGCCCCGTCATAGTCATGGAAACGTATCGCAAACTGGAGGAACTGTTGCAGTTCGGCTGAGGGGGCGCCGCATTGCGCAAGGCGCGCCGGACAATGCCCGGCGCGAAAAAACGGCAGGGCGGCGGAGAATGTACGGTTGCGGCGGAGAGCACGCCTGTGAACATCGATCATTGGATAAGCAAAAAAATCGGTTTGGCACGGGGGGAAGCGCTGACGCGGGTTGCGCTTTCCTCCTATCAGCTTGCGCGATTGCGGGAAACCGTAGCCTACGCGAAAGCGAACAGCGCATTTTACAAAGAGACCCTTGCCCATGTCGATCCTTGCGCGGACATCCGCGATCTCTCGGATCTCGCCCGTCTGCCGCTGATGGACGCGTCCGCGCTCATCGCCGAAGGGGCGCGCATGGTGTGCGTTCCTTCTTCCCGGGTGAGCAGGATCGTCACGTTGGAAACAGGCGGCAGCACAGGTCGCCCGAAGCGGGTTTACTTTACGGAAGACGATCAGGAGTTGATGATCGATTATATACATCACGGTCTGCGCGTGATGGCGGGAGCGGGGGATGTGTTTCTGATACTGATGCCCTGCGGGCGTCCCGGTTCCGTCGGAATGCTCGTGCGCATCGGTCTTGAACGCATGGGCGTGAATGTCATTTCTTTCGGGATTCTGCCGGTTGACGGCAGCCGGGATGAAGAAGCGCTCACCCTCATGCGGGAACGGGGCGTGACCTCAATGCTGGCAACCGCCGGAACGGCGGCGCGGCTCGCCCAAAAAAGTGCGGGAAACGCGGCGATCAAAGGTCGCATGCGCACCGCATTGCTGTCGGCGGACTATGTCCCCGACGAGGCGCGCGCATTGATCGAAAGCGCGTGGGACTGTGAGGTATACGAACATTACGGCATGACGGAAATGGGGCTCGGGGGAGCCATGGCCTGTGAAACGCGGATCGGTTACCATCCGAGGGAAGCGGATCTTCTCTTTGAAATCACAGACCCGCAGACGGGCGCAGTCTTGCCGGACGGAACTTTCGGGGAAGTGGTGTTTACAACCCTGACCCGCCGGGCGATGCCGCTTGTCAGGTACAGGACGGGCGATTTCAGCAGATGGTTGCCGGATCCCTGTCCCTGCGGCAGCATCCTGAGACGCTTGGACAAGGTCGGCAGCCGCAAGGACGCAAAGAGCTATTGATGAAATATGGCGCTGCGCCCGTTCCATTCCGTCACGTGAATCGAGCCCCTCGGGATATCGGCGCGCAGCGTTTCCTCAAGCGGGATTCCCCGCAGTTCGGCCTCGATGACACGTATCACGCCCGCATGCGTGACGAGTATGACGTCCGTCACACCCCGTCGTCTCTCTTCGATCAGAACGCGGCGCAGTTCCTTGATGACCCTGTACCGGAGATCGTAATAGTTCTCCGCTTCCGCGCCCCGTTTGTACCGCAGTATGTTCTTGCCCCTCTCTTCATATTCGTCCGGGCATCGACGCCTGATCTCGCTGATGTATCGACCGTCCCAATCTCCGAGGTGCATTTCCCTGAATTGCGGTACGGTGACGACGCGCAGTCCGGGGATCTGCGGAGCAGCGATCCCGCCTTGCAGGGTTGCTGCGATGATCTGCGCCGTTTCCTCCGTCCGCGACAGATCGCTCGCGTATATCCTGTCGGTTTGTATCTTGAAGCCCGCAAGCCTGCGGGCGGCCTCTCTCGCCTCTTCCCTGCCCCGATCCGAAAGAGGCACGTCCGTCTGCCCGAGGAATATCTTCTCTCTGTGCGGTTCGGCGCTGCCGTGCCGAATCAGGATCAATCTGCCGCAAAAGCCCTCCCCGCAGGATCCATCCTCCCGCGCGCATGTTTCGACGCTTTCCCGCGCGCATGTTTCGACGCTTTCCCGCACGCATGTTTCGACGCCTTTCCGCACGCATGTTTCGACGCCTTTCCGCGCGCATGTTTCGACGCTTTCCCGCGCGCGCGTTTCCGCACACTCCCGATACTCCCGCGCACGATCCTCCGCCTTTGCTCCCATATATCTGTGATGCCGGAGAATTTCCCCGTATTCCTCACGCGTATCCATATCCAATACGACGGCTTCTTCCTCGGTTTCAAGCCTGATCAGACGGTGGTCGTACCTGTCCGTAATGGCTTTGAGTCCTCCGCTTCCGTCATGCGCGAGTATCTCATCCGCGTATGAGACGGGGATCAAAAGCGGGTGACCTTTTTTCCCGCGATAACAGGGAACGGCAAAGAAGCTGGGCGATGCGGCCGCCCATGCGTCGATCAGCGCGCCAATGACCTGCGGCGGCACCAGTGGAACATCTGCGGGAAAAAGCAGAATCCCGTCGGGACCGCGACCCGGGGCGCCCGACCGGACGCCGTCGGATTCATCGCTTTGGCGCGCCGATCGGACGTCTCCGGATCCGCAGCTTTGGAGCGCAGCCCGGATACCCGCCTGCACGGAGGTGAACATCCCCTCGGCATATCGCTCATTGTACACGGTTTCGACCGCCGGATCGGAGGACCGCAAGGTCCGCTCCATTTCCTCATGTTTGTGGCCCGTAACGACGATCACCCTGCGCATGCCCGCCTCTGCGGCGGCGCGGGCGATCCTTGCAACAGCCGGCTGTCCGTCTATCTCCAAGAGCGGCTTGAAAACCCCCATGCGGGAGGAGTAGCCCGCCGCCAGGATCACGGCGCACATATCAAGCGCTTCGCGCATGCCCGTCATCGGACTTTCCATCCCGCGTCAGCGATCCGGACACCCAAAGCCCTCAATTTCCTGCGTTGTTTTTCGTAATCGGGACAATACTTGTACACAGTTTCGTAAAATGCCGCAGAGTGGTTGGCATGTATCATATGCGCCAGTTCATGCACCACCACGGAATCGATCGCTTCATCATCGGCCATCATGAGCATCCAGGCAAAATTCAGCCGCTTCTTTGCGCTGCAACTCCCCCATCTGCCAAAGGCGGAAGTGATTCCCACGCCGGCCGGGGCGAGCTGCATCAACGCCGCATAATGACGAACCCTGCGCGGAATGTGACACTCGGCTTCGCGCTTGAAAATGCGGGAGAGAACGAACCGGATATCCGGAGCCGGCAGCCCTTCCGCGATCAGAAATACGCCGTCCGCATACTCCCCCCGCAAGTACCCGGGCTTCTCCGTTTTCATGATAGGCGAGCCGACGATGGGGCATTCACGGCCCCGGAAAGGTACGGCGTCGCCGTATCCGCACTTGAACCGGGATCTTTCGCACTCCGGCGCGTCCCACTTGGGCCGATGCTTTTCTATCCAGCTCCGTTTTGATTCGACGAAGCGATCGATCTCGGTTTTGGGCGCCCCAAAAGGCGATCTGACCTCAAGTCCGCGCGGCGTGATATACAAGCCCAAGGTTTTTCTGTTTGATCGGATAAGCCGGTATTTTATCATGCGCGCTTCCTGTCCCGCGCTTTACCGCAACGCATGGAGCGCGCTGTAATCCCTGTCCGGATGTTTTTTTTCCGCGATGCCGGCCAGAATCCGTGTCATCGCGACATAAAGGGTTCTTTCCCCGCCATCGAGCATCGCAAGATGACGCCGTACCGTATCCGTGTCGCCGCGTTCGGCGGGTCCGGTCAAAGCGGCGACCGATCCTTTGTTTACGATGTTTCGCGCGTTTTCAAAGAAGAGAGAATGCCAGGCCTCCTTTGCAAAATCGGCGGGAAGTCCGCTCTCGCGGAGCAACCGCTCCCCTTCGTGGGCGAGTCCCACCACAAAATTGCTCAAGTACACGCAGGCCGCGTGATAGAGCGCTTTCTTTGAGGCGTCGAGTTTCTCCGTGCGGAGCGCCGCTCCGTGGATGAAAGGTTCGAGCGCGGCGTAGGCTTCGTCGCTTCCCTCAAATGTAAAATACGCCCTGCCGAGCGTTTCCCACGAGGCGTTTTTGTCGGATATCGCGCAGAGCGGATGAAAGGAACAGGCATGTGCGCCGATCCGTCCGGCGCCCGCAAACGCTTCCGATGTCAGGGATCCGCTCATATGGCAAAACACGCGTCCCGTTGCGGCAGGCGTCTGATTCACCTCCGCCCACAATTCGGATATGACGCCGTCGGGAACCGTCACAAAGACGACGCCGCTCGCCGCGATCAGTTCCTGCGCCGTCGCAAAGCGGCAACTGTCCGTAAAAACCGCCGCCGCCGCCGCCGATGCGGGCGTTTTGCTGAAATAGCCGGACAGGCTCCCGCTTCCGCACTTCTCGGCGAGCAACTTCCCCATGGAAACCCCCGCCTTGCCTGCCCCGATGAAGCCGACCCGTTTGCGCGCGCTCTCTTTCATGATCTCTGTCCGTTCTTCCCCGGCTTTGCCCGATCGAACATCATATTGTCTATCAGCCTCGTACCGCCTATCCGCGCGGCAACGGCGAGCAACATGGATTCGGTCTCCGCGCCGACGCTTTCCAGCGTTTCCGCGTCGAGCAACTCGGCATACTCGAGCTCTGCGAGCGGTTCCGCCCCGATCGTGCGCGACACAAGATCCGTGATCGCTTGCGCGTCCCGCTCTCCCCGGTCGATGCGTTTGCCCGCCGTGGCGAGCGCCCTGTAAAGACAGGTTGCCGCCGCGCGTTCGTCCGGCGAAAGATAGACATTGCGCGAACTCATTGCGAGTCCGTCAGCCTCCCGCACCGTGGGACAGCCGATGATCTCCGTACCGAAGTTGAGGTCGCGCGCCATCTTTCGCACCACGGCGAGTTGTTGCGCGTCTTTCTCGCCAAAGTATGCGCGATCCGGGCGAACGATGTTGAACAGTTTGCCCACCACGGTCATAACGCCGCGGAAGTGATCGGGCCGCGACTTGCCGCACAGCGCCGCCGTCATCCCATCCATATTGACATAGGTGGAGAACCCGCCGGGATAGAGCTCGGACGGCGGGGGACAGAACGCGATATCCGCGCCGGATGCCGCGCAGACAAGCAGATCCTCCGCTTCGGAGGAAGGATATTTGTCGAGATCCTCGTTTGCGCCAAATTGGAGGGGGTTGAGAAAGAGACTTACGACGGTAAGATCGTTTTCCCCCGCGCTTCGCCCGATCAAAGAGGCGTGTCCCGCGTGCAGCGCGCCCATGGTCGGCACAAAGCCGACGCTTTCGACGCTCCGGCGACGCAACGCGAGCTCCGCCCGCAGATCTTCGATTCGTTCTATTTTCCTGACATTCATTTCCCGAAACCCGGATCGGCGGAACTTCAATAATCGAAGAGCTCGGCGAGCTCCGCTTCGGTGGGTCCCGATGAAAAACTGTGTTCCTCCGCCGGGAACACGCCCCGTTTTGTTTCATCGGCATAGGTTTTGAAAGCCCCGACCGCAAGCGGACCGAGATCCGAAAAGACCTTGACGAACTTCGGGCGCATCTTGCCGTACAGATTCAGCATGTCCTGATATACGAGCACTTGACCGTCGCAACCCGCGCCGGCGCCGATGCCTATCGTCGGTATGGAGAGTTTGTCCGTGATGATCGTTGCGATGCGGGCGGGAATCGCTTCAAGTACAACCGCGACGGCGCCGGCTTCTTCCACGCGCCGCGCATCGTCTATGAGTTGTTTCGCGGCTTCCAAGCTTTTGCCCCGCACCTTGAACCCGCCAAATGCGTTGATGGATTGCGGCGTCAGACCAATGTGCGCGAATACGGGTATCGAGGCTTCGGTAATGCGTTTGATCTGCTCCGCGACCACCGCGCCGCCCTCCAATTTGACGGCGTGCGCGCCGCCCTCCTTGATGAGTCTGCCCGCGTTCAAAACCGAGTCGTACACCGACGTCTGATAAGACATGAACGGCATATCGCCTATGACGAGCGCGTTTTCGGCGCCGCGCCTCACCGCTTTTGTGTGGTGAATCATGTCCTCCATGGTGACAGCGAGGGTGTCCTCGTATCCCAACATCACCATGCCCAGACTGTCTCCCACGAGCAGACAGTCTATTCCGGCTTCATCCATCAGTCTTGCGGTCGAGTAATCATATGCGGTAAGCATCGTGATTTTATCGCCGGCCTCTTTTTGCTGCCGGATGGTAGCAACCGTCTTTTTCATCTTTTCCTCCTTAGCTGTGACATTTGTCACTCACCCCGGATCGTTCAAACGGATTCAATTGTTAAAATCATTATATGTCCCGGCAGCCGTCTTGTCAAACTGATTTCCCCTTGTTCCAATCCCAGATCAGGACGACGATAAACACCAATGCGACGCCGAACAGGAGAATGGATTCCACATAGAGCTTCCGTGAAAAGACGATGGCGGATATGCCCATGACGCTGCTGATCCCGTAGAGCATCAAAACGGCGCGGCGCTGTCCCATGCCGATGTACGCGAGTTGGTGGTGCAGATGCCCCTTGTCCGCGCTGAAGATGGAACGTCTGTTTGAAATCCGCCGCAGGACGGCGAAAAATACGTCGAAGATGGGAATGCCGAGCACAAATACGGGAACCAGGGTCGCCACGGCGGTTGCGCCTTTGGCGGGACTGATGATGGATACGGTCGCAAGCATGAAGCCGAGAAACAAGGCGCCGCTGTCGCCCATGAAGATCTTCGCGGGATAAAAATTGAAAGGCAGAAATCCGCCGGCGGCGCCCGCGAGCGCGACCATGCACAGGGTGACCGTGTAATGACCGTGGATATAGGCCGCATACGCGATGGACAAGGCGGCGATGGCGGCCACGCCGGCGGCAAGACCGTCCAAACCGTCGATGAGGTTGATCGTGTTCGTGATCACCACGATCCAGCCGACCGTCACGATGAAGCCGGCGACGAGATCCCCGGACGTCCCGCCGGAAAAATTCAAACCCAGCAGACTGATGGCGGGGATGCGAATGCCGAGAAAAAATACCGCTGCCGCGCAAAAGATCTGGCAGGCGAATTTGACGCCGGCGCCCAAACCTTTCAGATCGTCGACGACGCCCACGATATAGATGAGGATGCCGCCCAAAACGATGACAGGGATCTTGGCAACCGGTTCCCCCTCCTGTTCGACTGCGGGAATGAACGTATGAAAAGCCAAATAAATCAGAACAAAGACAAGCGTTGCGGACAGGAAGATGGCCATGCCGCCGAAACGGGGGATGGGCTTTCGGTGCATCCTGCGTTCGTCCTTCGGCACGTCGATGGCGCCGATCTTCGCCGACAGGCGGATGGCCGCGGGCGAGAACAACGCAGATAGGCAGAATGGCGCGGCAAAGCACAGTATTACGATCAGTCTGATGATGGTTGCGTCCGTCATGTCCCCTCCGTCACGTTCAATCTTCGCTTTCGAGCATCACGATCTTCAAGCCGGCTTCCGCAAGGATCTCCACGGCGAACGCGTCCGGATAACCATCCGCAACGATGATCTTGCGTATGCCCGCGTTGATGATCATCTTGGCGCAGATGACGCACGGCTGATGGGTGATGTAGATGGTGGCGCCTTCGATGCTCTGCCCCG
This sequence comes from Eubacteriales Family XIII. Incertae Sedis bacterium, assembly GCA_031276775.1. Lineage (GTDB taxonomy): Bacteria > Bacillota > Clostridia > Peptostreptococcales > Anaerovoracaceae > JAISGB01. The sequence continues at coordinate 18,492 of JAISML010000089.1, forward strand.
AGGTGGCCGCCTGAATGATGGCGTTTTGTTCGGCGTGGAGCGCCCGGCACAGTTCATGCCGCTCACCGGACGGAATCTTCAGTTTTTCGCGCAGACAACCGCCTTTCTCATCGCAATGCGCAATGCCTTTGGGCGCGCCGTTGTAGCCGGTGGCCACGATCTGCCTGTCCTGCACGATGACCGCGCCCACCTGACGGCGCAGACAGGTGGAACGCTCCGCAGTCAACTTGGCCATGCCCATAAAGTATTCATCCCAACTCGGTCTTTCCATCTTCTTTCTTCTCCCTGCGGGACATACCCGCCGACCCCGCGAACCAAACCGACGCGCTACGAATTGTCTTTCGCAAACACTTCCTTTGCCACCCTCACCGTTTCCACGGCGTTGTCGCAATAGTAATCCGCACCCATCCTGTCCGCGTAGGACTGCGTCAGAACCGCGCCCCCCACGGCGACTTTGCACGTAAGCCCGGCGGCTCTGATCTGACGGATGGTTTCCTCCATGCTGACCATGGTGGTGGTCATGAGCGCGGACAAGCCCACCAACGGGACGTCTTTCTCCCGCGCGGCTTCGACGATGCGTTCGGGCGGCACATCCTTGCCCAGATCGATGATGTCGTACCCGTAATTCTCCAACATGGATTTCACGATGTTCTTGCCGATATCGTGAATGTCCCCTTTGACGGTGGCAAGGATGATACGCCCTTCGGAAACGCGCGCGCCGCTCTTCTCCATCGCCTCCCGGAGTACGCCGAACGAACGTTTCACCGTATCGGCGGAACGCATCATCTGCGGCAGAAAGATCGTTCCGTCCTCATAGCGGCGGCCGATTCGCTCCATGGCCGGCACGATGACATGATCGATGATCCAAAGCGGTTCATGTTCGGTCAGCAATGCGCGCGCGGCGTCTTCCGCCCGATCTTCAAACCCGCCCTCTATGATCCCGCTGAGATCCGATTGGGTTTGCGCCGCCGCGCGCCGCGCCTCGTCCGGCGCCACGCTTTGTCCCCGGTGCGTTTCCGCGTGCCGGATATAACGCTCCGCGCCGGGATCCCTGCCGGAGAGCAACTCCGCGCTCCTGACCGCGTTCATGTACTCCGGGACGGTCGGATCCGTGATGGGCGCGTCCAAACCCGCGTATACGGCCATGGACAGAAACGCGCCGTTGATGGACTTGCGTTCGGGCAAACCGAAAGATACATTGCTGGCGCCGAGCGTCGTTTTGACGCCGTACCGTTCCTTCGCCAGCGAAATGGCTTTCAGGGACTCCAGGACGGCGCCCGGCTCCGCGGAAACGGTCAACGCCAACATGTCGACGATGATCCGATCCTTCCCGACGCCGTACCTCGCGGCTTCGGACAAAATCCTGTCCAAGATCGCGAGCCTGTCCGCCGCCGATGCGGGGATGCCCGCCTCGTCCAGCGTAAGGGCGACGACGGCGGTTCCGTACTTCGCCACGATCGGGAAGATGGCGTCCATACTCGCCTGTTCGCCGCTGACGGAATTGACGATCGCCTTGCCTCTGCAATATCTGACGGCCTTTTCCATGTCGGAGGGGATTTTACAGTCGATCATCAGCGGAATGTTGCCTCCGGCCGAAATGTCCCGCACGATGCGCAGCAACGCTTCCCCCTCGTCGATCTCGGGCAAACCCGCGTTGACATTCACGATGTCCGCGCCCGCTTCCACCTGCGCCGCGGCTTCCGAAAGCGGATAAGCGTAGTCCCCGCCGATCAGCGCTTCCCTGAGCTTCTTCTTCCCCGTGGGATTGATGCGTTCTCCGATGACCCGCACGCGGCCGTCTATCGCGACGGAGGCGGTAACGGCGCAGGCGGAAGGGCAGGAACGCGCGATCTTCTCAGCCGTCCACTCACTGCGCAACGCCGGAAATCTCGCCCGTTGCCCCGCGTCCCCGATGAGCGTCAGACGTCTGCGGAGCGCGGCGATGTGCGCGGGAACGGTACCGCAGCAACCGCCGGCCACTGCGGCGCCGGCCTCGAGGATCTCCACCATCCGGTCGGCATATTCCTCCGCGTCCACGTCGTAATGCGTTACGCCGTTCTCCATGCGGGGCAGACCCGCGTTGGGTTGCGCCAGCACGGGGATCTTGGAGACGGCGGTCATCTCGCGGATCAGCGGCAGGATATCCGCGGGTCCCAAGGAGCAGTTGACGCCGATGGCGGCAATGCCCATGTCCTGCAACATGCGCACCGCCGTCACGGAATCGGTTCCCATGAGCATCCTGCCGTTGTTCTCGAACGTGAGGGAACAGAACACGGGCAGATCGGAATGTTCCTTGACCGCAAGAATGCCCGCTTTCAATTCGACGATGTCCGTAAAGGTTTCAAACAGGATGAGATCCGCACCCGCTTCCGTTCCGGCGATCGCCTGTTCCCGAAACAGCGCGTAAGCGGCGTCGAAATCAAAACCGCCCGCCAAATCCATCAGTTTGCCCGACGGTCCGATGTCCAAAGCCGTAAACGCGCCGCCCCCCCGGCGGCCGATGGCCGCTTTGCAATTGTCCACCGCCGCAGCGATCACCCGGCGCACCGTGTAGGCGGAGCCCTCCAGTTTCAGGCTGTTTGCCCCAAAGGTGTTGGTGGTGAGGACGTCGCTGCCCACGTCCAAATAGGACAGATGAATCCCCTGCACCACATCGGGCTTCTCTATGTTGTACGCCTCCGGCAACTCGCCTCCTGTCAGTCCCGCAGACTGCAACGCGGTGCCCATGGCGCCGTCAAACAATACGATCTTCTTACCGAGCAACTCTGTTATTCGCACACCCAATGTTCCTTTCGCATGTCAACCGCCGTTTTGCGCCAGTTCCTTTCTCGCCTCGTCAAAGATGGGATCGACCGTTTTGAATTTTTCCTTGTTTTCTTCCAATTCCCGTTCGGTCAACGGCTTGGCGAACAGGTAACCCTGATAGTAGTCCGCCCCGTTCTTCATGAGTTTTTTCATCTGCTCTTTCGTTTCCACGCCTTCGGCGATCAGCTTCATCTCCGCGGCATGCGCCAACTCCGCCAACAGATAGGACAGATATTGCTGATACTTGTCCACGACGATGTCGTCGATGAATTGTTTTTCCGTTTTGAGAATTCCCACCGGCAAACTCTTCAAATTGTTGAAATTGGAATATCCCGTGCCGAAATCGTCCAACGCCATCTTGATCTCCAGCGCCTGCAGTCTCTCGATCGTGGTCCCCGCATACCCTCCTTTGTCGATCTCTTCGCTTTCGGTCACCTCAAGCGCAAGACTGCTGCCCGGGAAGCCGCTCTGCTGCAAAGCCATTAAGACCTTTGAAACCAACGACTCATCCGACATCTGCGCGGGAGAGAGATTGACGTCCAGAAAGAAATCCTCCGTTTCATGCAGTTTCAGCCGTGCGCAGACGGATATCGCCTTGGACAGAACCCAGTAACCAATGGTGCCGATGAGTCCGATCTGCTCCGCCATGCGGATGAAGATCAGCGGCGGAATGCGGCCGAACTCCGGGCTCTCCCAACGGCACAGCGCTTCGACGCCCAACCACATGCCCCGCTTGGGATCCACGATGGGCTGAAAATAGACGTCGAATCCCTGCATTCCGTTGAGCACGCAATTCTTCAGGCTGACCTCCAATTGAAAGTCCCGCTTCAGGATCATGTCCATCTCCTGATTGTAGACGGAGACGTTGCCCGATTCTTTGGAGATTTGAAGCGTCCGCTCGATGATGGAAAGTAGCGTCTCGGGATTTTTGAATCCCGTCCGGCCATCGACGACGCACACGGACACCTTGCAGGAAATAAAGGTTTCGTCGTTGCCCGGCCTGACTTCCCACGGATCCTTGAACCGTTCGTACAGCCTGTCCGCGAGACCGCAGGCGCTCATCATGTCCGCGTGATCGAAAAGCAGACAGAATTCATCGCCGTCCACCCTGTATATTTCAAAATTTTGCAGATTGAAACTCCGAAGCCAATCGATGACGGCTTTCATCAGCGCGTCGCCGGCATTGCGCCCGTACGCGTCGTTGATGTAACGCAGGGAAATGTAATCGAACGCGATGATGCAATAATTCCCGCTCGCGCGCTCTTCCAAATCCTTTTCCAATTTCGTCCGATTGGGCAGATTCAAATATTTGTCGTAATACGCGAGCCGTGAAAGCTCTTCCCGCAGCAACTTTTCGTTGCTCACATCGATCACGGTAATGATATGCGCCTGTCTGCCGTCCACCCACTCGATGACCTGTCCCGTCCAGCGTCCCCATATGCCGAGGGTCGGATTGTAAGCCTCCGTCGTCCGGGGATTCGGATCCAACACGCCGTTTCCGTCCAAATCCATGTCGCGCGGACAGAACGGGCAGGGTCCCCCGTCGAAGCCGGTCACAAATTCCCAGCATCTGCGTCCCTCCATGCGCTCACGCGCGACGCCCAACGTCCCCGCATAGAAGTTGTTGACCATCAGGATTTCATCCGTTTTATAATCCACCACGTAGATATGCACTGCGGCCGAATCGACAAATTTCCTCAGGGCTTCCGCAGATTCAAGATGGTTTTCCAATATCACACCTCATTCAATTCGGTTTATATCCTCTCCTGATCGGTTCAACTCCGCCGCGCTGAAATACACGCGTTCCAAATAGAGTCCGCAGGCGGGCGCCGTATGTCCGGCACGGCTGCGCTCGCCGGACATTAAAATCTCTTTCATCCCGTCCGGACTCCTGACGCCCGCTCCGACCTCCGCAAGCGTTCCCGCGATGATCCGAACCATGTTGTACAGAAAACCGTCCCCCGTAATCCGTATGAACAACTCCGTCGTCGCGGAGGCTTCCGCCGGAGCAATCCGACCGCTCGGCTCATGGGGCGCCGCAGGCAACCGAATCGTCTTCGCGGCCCCGTCCCCGACGCCCTCCGTTTCCGAAACGCACAGGCTGTGGATCGTGCGCACCGTCGTTTTCGGTTCCTGGCCGCCCGACGCGCGAAAAGCGTTAAAGTCATGTGTGCCGGTGAGATGGGACGCCGCCTCTTTCATCTTACCTGTATTCAGCCTTTTGTTCAACCGATAACGGTAATTTCTTGTAAAAATATCGGGCGGATCGGAAATGGAGATGCGATACAGATACGTCTTGCCGACGGCGGCGTACCGAGCGTGGAAGCCGGACGGCTTTTCGACCGCCCGTTTGACGCGCACATCCTCCAAAAGATTGTTGACCGCGACGGGTATGCGCTCCGTCGGTATCCTGAAATTTCCCGCAAAGCTCGCAGTCTGCCCATAAGCGTGGACGCCCGCGTCCGTCCGCGAGGTACCGTGCAGGTGGATGCGTTCACCGCACACCCGCGCAAGCGCCCGTTCCAAATCGCCCTGCACCGTGCGAATCCCGGGCTGAATCTGCCAACCGTGAAATCCGCTTCCGTCATATTCCGTTTCGATCAGTACAGTCCGCATATTTCCCTCATCCCGGCGACGCGGAGATAATTCAGCGTCTTGCTGCGCCTGATGTCCGGCCCCGCCGAAGCAAACACTTCCGGAAGCAAACCTTCGTCGCCCGCAAGCGCACCTGCAAGCGACACGCGTCCGCCGTACCGCTTTCTGTAATCGGCGACGGAGGTGCAGTCCGGCGCCCCGTCGTCTTTGAGTCTGTCGGTCAGCTGTCGCATGAGGAAACGGTTCCCCGAGAGAATCACGGTGTGGGGCGTTCCCCTGCGCGCCGTCAAACGCCGCGCGCAGACGGAGACAACGTCCGCCGCGCGGGTTTCTTCCATATGGATCAGCCCGTCGGGCGCGTACATGGCCATGAGAAACCTCCTTTCCTCCAAATCGACCCCCGTCATAAACTGTTTCGGCTTGGGACGGCGCTTCCGAACGGAAATGACCAAAGGGGCGATCATCCGCGCGTAGGAGACGACGGCCGATCCCGCGAAGCAGAGTCTGTACCCGTCCTGTTTCAGGCTTGCCTCCACTTTGCCCAAGAATGCGCGTTCCACGCCCGTGATCGCCCGGATGCGCATATGATTGCCATTGGTCCGCACGCCGTAATCGATGTCCTCGATGATGTATTTGGAAGGATCGGTCCCGATCACATGCTCCGTTTCGATGCGCCTCAGCGTTTCAAACTGCTCTTTGTCGGAAAATTTCAAGACGTATTCGTTGAAAAATCCGATGTCTTTGCCTAAGAGCAAGGCGACGTTCCCTACCGCGGGATCTGTTTTGGACAAGGATCCTGCGATGAAATGCCCGAGACCGGTCGGTTGATCCGACAGTTTCCCTCCGGCGCGCGCATCCGGAAACGGCAGACGTTCGGCGCCGTATATGCGGGCGCCGCCCCATTTCCAAGACACGCGGGACACTTTGACGCAGTCCCGCTCGACCGTGACGCATGCGACTTTCATCCGCGCGTCATCCCCTCGGTTCCCCGTCGCCCGGCACGGGATTGGCGGGGTATGCGCCGATCATTTTATAGATTTCGTCGCTCTGCGGCGCTTCAATGGGAAGCCGGATCGCGCCGGAAACCAAGCGGAGCCCCTCCTCCCTCTCTTTGACAAGACCGATCTCCGTCACTTCCGTGCCCGCCGCGCGAAGGGCTTGGAGGATATCCCCGCCCTCTTTCGGGTGGGCGACGATGAGCATGGAGCCGCTCGAGATGAGGCGCAGGGGATCGAGTCCGAAATGCCCGCATATTTTGACGGTGACAGGATCGAGGGGAATCGCCTCCCGCCAAATTTCCGCACCCGCGTCCGCAAGCCGGCACAGCTCCCACACCGCGCCCAGGACACCTCCCTCCGTGACGTCGTGCATGCCCGTCGTTCCAATGCTTCCCGCAAGCACACCCTCTTTGACGACGCTTATGCGATCCAACATGGATACGGCATGGCGCAATTCCTCCGCAGTCAAAACCCCGGCAAGCGTTTCGGCGTGATCGGACGCGATGATACCCGTACCTTCCATTGCCAATTTTTTGGTTACGAGAATGCGATCGCCCGGTCTTATGCGCGTACCGCTCTGCGCGCGCCCTCCCCCGCCCGCTCCGGAGATCGCGTCGCTTTCCGCAAAGCCGCTTTTCGCGACGCCCCGACCGACGGCCGTCGACGACACGATGGGTTTTGTCACGGCGTCCGTGATCTCCGTATGCCCGCCGATGATCTCCACGCCCAATTGTTTCGCGGTTTCCGCGGCCTGCGCCATAATGGTCTCGATCTCCTGTTCGGTGGTGTCCGGAGGAAGCAGGACGGTGAGCATGACGCCAAGCGGCTCAACGCCGTTTGAGGCGATGTCGTTGCACGACACGTGAACGGCCAGGCTGCCGATCCGATCGCCGGCGGCGGTGATCGGATCGGTGGACAGGATACATTCGTAAGCGCCGAAGTCGATGACGGCGCAATCCTCTCCGATCCCCGGCCCCGTGATCACCTCGGAGCGCCGGTATCCTATTTTGTCTATGACGATTTTCCGCAGCAATGCGTTGTCGAGTTTCCCAATTTTCATTTTGCCGTCATTCCCGTCCCATTCCTCCTCCGCGTCCGCAACGCCCAAGCCGGCCGCCCGCATCCGCCGAGACGTCTTTCAGGCGGGGCGCGCGTCCGTGTCTGTCATGTGCCCGCCCAACGCGTCCCGCCCCGTTTGGCGGCGCGGCCCACCGTGACAACCGTAACATTACTATAGCATATTTTCACGCGGCAGTCAGGCGGTTTGAGTCGCGCGATCTGCATTTTTGTCATATATTGCTGCGCAAGGAAAGCGCGCATTGTACCCCGCAAACCCGACAAAAGGGAAACAGGCGATTGAGGACGACGGCGTGTTGCCTCGGTTTGTGAGGACGTTGATTCACGATCACAACACGGTCAATTACAATTACGGCACGGGCCATGGCGAATGCAATGTCCATATCATCAGATATTTGCGGGCCAATTCGGGAAACACGCGGCACGATTGGTCGGACGGCATGACAGGGTTTCCGCCGTCCGAGAAACGGCCGAAAGCATCGGCGCAAGGATTTGGGGCAAGCGGATTCGACCCGGCCGACTTGGAAGAATACGGGCGGCGATACGATGAGATCGTCGCGGCGGGGTTTGAGGTTTTGAAAACGACAAAATCCCGATTTTATCAAAAAGAAGAACGAAAGCTTCTCAACCGGCTGAAAAAGTACAAAGACAACCACCTTTTGTTCGCCGTCGATTGCGCCGTTCCGTTTGACAACAATTTGTCCGAACGCGATTTGCGCATGGTAAAAACCAAGGGGAAAGTGTCGGGTTGTTTCAGAAGTCTGCAAGGCGCCAAAACTTTCGCGGTTTTGATGAGCGTCATCAAAACCGCGATCAAACAAGG
>JAISML010000095.1 GCA_031276775.1 Eubacteriales Family XIII. Incertae Sedis bacterium
TGGTTGCGCATTTCACACCCACACCAAAGCGTCGTATCGCTTCCGCAGCCTCCGCCGTCACCTTGTCTCCCGTCTTCTCGCGGTTTTCCAATCCGAGATCGTAATACTCCGTCTTCAGATCCACATAGGGCTCGATCAGCAGTTCCTTGACTTTCGCCCATATAACGCGTGTCATTTCATCCCCGTCCATCTCCGCCAGCGGCGTTTTCATTTCTAGTTTATGCTTCATGTCTTCCTTGTATCCTCGTTTTCCCGTCGCTTGCCATTCATTTTTTCTATTATAGCACAACCCCGGTTTAACGCCAAACAAGTGGGGAAACCCCTTTTTCAATATTGAAATTCCAATGAATTTCACAAAAACGCGGCAATGTGAAATTGCAGTCGCGCAGCCGCCGGGCGTCCCCCTGATACAGTAACCATTCGTCTCTTGAATATGATATAATAAGAGCCGGACGCGCCCGGGAGCGGGACTTTGCGGCGCGCAATCCGGATTGCGGCGCGCGGCGGCGAAAACGAAAGACGGCATGCGTCGAATCCAAAGAGTTGGCACGGTTTTGGGGCAGAGCGGCACACGGCGAACACGGGAACCTTGATCGGATGAGAGACAGGATGCGAAGCAACGGAAGTACGAACACCGACACAGCCATACAGGGCGCGCGACGCACAAGCGGCGCCGGATCTAAAGCGCGGCTGCGGCAAAACGGACAATGGTTCACGCGTTTGCACGCGGTGCGCGCAAAGCGCGGATTCACGCTCGTCGAGCTGATTGTGACGCTGGTGATTCTGACCGTCCTCGCGGGACTGGCAGCGCCGTCCATCTCGGCTTATGCCAAGCGATACAACATCCGGCAGAGCGTGGACGAAACGAAGATATTGGTGAACGGCGTCAAATCGCTGCTCGCTTTTGATTATGCGGACGGCAGGACGTCGACCGACGCCGGAGGCGTATTTGCGCAACGTCCGGACTCCGACACATACGGTTTTGCCGACAACGGCGTTGCTGCGGGCAAGATCAAAAGCAGTGTCGGCTTGGACATCCCTCCCGGAACCGACTGCGTCCTGTTTCACGTGGCCAATCCCGCGGGAAGCGGCTATGCGCCGTTTGACCTGGAAGACCTGATCTATTATCCCGACGACGTGACGGATGTCGGCAGCAGAGCCGTCGTGTACATCAAAGACATCGGATATTTTGTGATAGAACGCACAACCGCAGAGCCCTTGACGCAACTCGAAGCCATCCTTGTCGCCCCGTACCCGCCCGACGCGCCGGACGCCTGAGACGCGCATCGATTTGCTTGCGGATTTTTGATTTTACCGCAAAATATGCCGGAACATTTGATTTTGCATGTTTAAAATGCTATAATTCGGGTACAATAACAACGTACACAATCACCCGGCGGGATTGCGGACCGGGGTGAAAAATAGGGGGAACTTTCGGAAGAACGGATAAAGGAGAATTTAAAATGCAATTGGTACTCAAAAAACAGCTCAAGAAGAAAAAGGGATTCACTCTGGTCGAAGTCATTGTCGTACTTGTTATTCTGGCCATACTCGCGGCCATCGCCATCCCCACCCTGACGGGGTACATCGACCGAGCCAACCTGCGGGCCATCGCGAGCGAAGGCAGAACCATCGGCATGGCATTGCAGACCGCCATCACGGACGCTTACGGACAGGGACACGACTTGGTAGCGGCTACATATTCCGGAGAGGATGAGATATATTCCGGGGGTCCGACATTCATAGAGGAAGTGGAAACCTTGACGGGACAGAGCTATTCCGACGGCGGGCAATCGATTCCGGAAATAATAATCGGCAGCAACGGGACGACACTCGAAAGTTTCACCTATACCGACGGCGCATATCTTGTGGTATTTGAAAACGGGGAATACGTGACGGACGAAGTATCATAACAGGCAACGGACAAAACGGAGGGGAAGCGCGGAATCGGATTCGTAAATCGGCGTCTTTCAAAACATTCCAAACGCAACATCCCGGAAATGCATTTCCCACCGTGAATCAAAGCCGCCCCGGAACGTCCGGGGCGGCTTTGGCTGTATGCGCGTGACATCGGCGGACCGGGTTTGGTCGCCGCGAGCGTCACCCGCGGGCGGTCTCCAGCAACTTCTCCGCGGAAGCGATCCGGACGCACAGACTCAGCAGCGCCATCGTCTCGCGCAGTTCCTCCAAGCTCGGATAGGTGGGGGCGATGCGGATGTTGCTGTCGCGGGGATCGCGTTTGTACGGATAGGTGGCGCCCGCGCCCGTGAGCACGGCGCCCGCATCCTTGGCCAGCGCCACCACGCGTTTCGCGCAGCCGTCCAAGGTGTCTATCGAAACAAAGTACCCTCCTTTGGGTTTCACCCACTTGACCAAGCCGGTACCCGCAAAGTCCCGCTCCAAAGCGGCGAGAACCAGTTCGAATTTCGGGCGCAGTATGTCTCCGATCTTCCGCATGTGCGCTTTGATCCCCTCGGCATTTCCGAAAAACCTGACCGTCCTGAGCTGGATGATCTTGTCGTATCCGATGGTCTGCTTCGAGATATGCGCGCTCATCTGCGCGATGTTTTCGGGTCCGGAAGCGAACAAGCCGACGCCGCCTCCCGGGAAGTTCAACTTGGAGGTGGAAAAGAAATAGCAGACGCGCTCCGCATTTCCCGCCTCCGACGCCAATTTCATAATATCGGCGATTTTATGCTCTTCAAACACATGATGAACGCCGTAGGCATTGTCCCAAAACACGCGAAAATCCGTTGCGGCCGTCTTCATGGTCGCGAGCCTCATGACGGTCTCGTCGCTGTACACCACGCCCTGCGGATTGGAATACAAGGGCACGCACCATATCCCTTTTACGGATTCATCGTCTATGACCAATTTTTCCACCGCAGCCATGTCGGGACCGTCTTCCGTCATCGGCACGGCGACCAACTCGGCGCCAAAATCCTCGGCGACGGAGAAATGCCTGTCGTAGCCGGGACAGGGACACAGAATTTTGACTTTCCCACGCTTGCACCACGGCGCGTGTCCCGGCGGACCGAACAGGTACAGCACGGAAAACACCTGATACATGTGACTCAAACTGCTGTTCCCGCCGACGATCATGCTGTCCGCGGGGATGCCGAGCAGATCCGAGAAAAGGCGCTTGCATTCGGGCAGACCCGCGGCGACGCCGTAATTGCGCACATCCGTGCCGTCCTCCGCGTAATAGGAATCCAAACGCTCCAGCAAACCGTTCGACAAATCGAGGACGTCCGGAGACGGTTTTCCTCTCGAAAGATCCAATTTCAGACCCCGGCGTTTCGCCTCATCGTATGCCCGCCTGTTTTCATCGAGCAAAGCCGCGAGTTTTCCGCGGGGAAATTCTTTCCATTCATCCATGTCCCATACCTCCGCAAAATGTGTTTGATCAGTATTTTACCATCCCGCTTCGCACAAGGCAAGAAACGCGCCGCGGCAAATACACCGTGGCAAATCACAACGTTACCTCACGGGTTGCCCGGCGTCTGCGCGGGCGTCCGGAACCTCCGGCGCAAACCGGGGATTTTACCGGATGAGCCGCAGATACGCGCCGTAACCTCCGCGCTCCATCTCAGCTTTCGGAACGAACCGCAACGACGCGCTGTTGATGCAGTATCGCAAACCGCCCAATTCAGCCGGACCGTCGTTGAATACATGCCCGAGGTGCGCGTCCGAGTCGCTTGCCCTGACTTCCGTGCGGTGCCGGCCGTAGGAACAGTCGGCGAATTTCTTGATGAACGCATCGTCGATCGGCTTTGAAAACGCGGGCCAACCGCAACCCGACTCAAACTTGTCCGTCGAAACGAACAGCGGCTTCCCGCTGATGATATCCACATAAATGCCCGGTTCAAAATGGTCGCAGTATGCGTTCCGGAACGGCGGTTCGGTCGCGCCGCCGACAGCCACTTCGTACTGCATCGGTGTAAGTCGTTCACGCAGACCGTCGTCTTTTACGTCGCAAACGGCGTTTTTCGCACGCGCAAACTTGTCATTGCCGATATGGCAGTAGCCTCCCGGATTCCTGTCGAGATAGTTTTGATGATACGCTTCGGCGGGACTGTAATTTTTGATCGGTTTCAGTTCGATGGCTGCAGGTTCCGCAAGGCTTTCTCCGAGCAAAACGAGCCAACCCGCCGCAATTTCACGATCGGCTTCGTTCCCGCAATAAATACTGGTGCGGTACTGCACCCCGATGTCCGCGCCCTGTCTGTTGACGGCGGTCGGATCGATCGCATCGGCATACAGGTCAAGCAACCGCGTCAGCGTGATGATGTTCTCATCATATTCGACCCGCACCGTTTCAGCGTGGCCGCTGCCCGCGCAAACTTGACCGTAGGTCGGATTGGCCGTCGCGCCGTTCGCGTAACCGACCTCCGTTGCGACCACACCCGGAATCAGCGAAAGATATTTTTGCAAACCCCAAAAACATCCGCCCGCAAGATAGATTGTTTTCATGGAACACCTGCCTCTGCAACGGTATCTGCCCGCTGCCCGCAACTTCGACGGATTTTGCGGCGTCGTCCGCCGCGATCCCCATGGTTTTGATTCGTTTTGGCATAGGAACATCGTAACGCAATCTCCCCAAAATCGCAACATCAAATCAACGGCGTTTCCCGGTTTGCACCGAAGATGCCGCACGGCCCGGCGCAGTCCGCCAACCCCTGAGCAGTCTTTCGCGACGGGTTTCGTCACCAAGCGGAACGGATTTCGCGAAGCGAAGCGCAAATTCCCGGCAGTAACGCGCCGTTACTACTCAAGGGTATGCCGTATCGATTGACGAAAGCGGCAAAAGTTTCGGAGCGGCAAAGTCATCGTTTCCGTCGGAAATTCCGACACGACCCCGAGATTGTCCGTATGCCGCAA
>JAISML010000097.1 GCA_031276775.1 Eubacteriales Family XIII. Incertae Sedis bacterium
CCCCAATGCGGAGCGGGTGAAAGAGTACGGGCTTTCAACCATGTGGAAGTCGCCCAATGGGACGATACGGGCCATTCTGGACGGAACCGTGTTCCGCGCGCCCATCATCGTGAAAGGCATTGTCCCGTTCATCCCGTCGTGGACGAAGCCCATCACCGTTGCGCGGCATGCATACGGCGACATATACAGGAATACGGAGACGGAAGCGGTCTGCGGCGACACGATCGAATTGGCGCGCATGTCTGCGGACGGAACAAAGACTTCGGCGACGGTTCATACCTTTGACGGGACGGCGGGCGTCGTGCAGAGCATCTACAATACGGATGCGAGCATCCGATCTTTTGCGCTGTCATGCATGAATTTTGCCTTGGCCACGGGTCAAGACCTGTGGTTCGCGACCAAGGATACCATTTCCAAGACCTACGATCGCAGGTTTCGGGATATCTTTGAAACGGTGTATGCGGAAGAATATGCGGATGCGTTTGCCGAGGCCGGCATCACGTTTTTTTACACGCTCATCGACGACGCCGTGGCGCGCGTGATCCGTTCAAACGGCGGCTATATCTGGGCTTGCAAGAACTATGACGGGGACATTATGAGCGACATGGTCGCCACCGCTTACGGCAGCCTTGCGATGATGACCTCCGTGCTCGTGTCCCCCGAAGGCCATTATGAGTATGAGGCCGCGCATGGGACGGTACAGAAGCACTATTACAAATACCTGAAAGGCGAACCCACATCGACCAACGCCGTCGCTACGATTTACGCGTGGGCGGGCGCGCTTGAAAAACGCGGGGAGTTGGACGGCTTGCCGCAACTTTCGGACTTCGGCGCGAAGATGGGGTTGGCGGCCGTAAAGACCATCGAGGACGGCGTCATGACCGGCGATCTGTATGAACTTTCCAATCTCGAAAAAAAAGAGAAAGTGGATACGGAGACGTTCCTGCTCGAAATCGGGCGGAGATTGACCGCCATCATGGCGTGAAAGAACCGTGGCGCGCAGGATGAGTTAAGTCAGGGGTCTCACCGATGCGAATCCCCGACGCCTCCGGCGGCGTCTGCGCCTTGCGGTCTTGGTCGGATCCAATCCAAATAGGCAAAGGCCTGCGCCGCGCCCACATCCCGAACACGTTCAAATGCTCCGCCCATCGCTGCGGAACTTGCTTCAATATGGGCGACGCCCGCTTTCGTCTGGAACGGATTTTGCCTGATGCGCGCAAGCTGAATCTTCTTGCGCGGGATGATCGCCGTCGTGGCGGTGTAAGCGCCGCGCTTCATCACGAGGAACGCGGCGTTCGTCGCCATCCCTCTTCCTTTCCAGCTTCGATATGCGGTCACGCAGAGGAAAAACAGGATGAGAATCAGGGCAACAATCAGTATCTGTGCGCGGGGCGCGTCCGGAGCGAACGTGCGAAGCAAAAGCCAGACGGACGGGCAGATCGCCGAGAGAAAGACGGCGGACCATCTGAAATACCTGAAATATGTCCGGCGCAGCGAAGCCAAAGGAAGACCGGTTTCCACCTTTGGCGCGTTCGCGAATTCAGGCAGGATTTCATTGAGAAACCCGTCGATGTCCCTGTGCCTGATGAAAGGATGAATGGTAACGCCGGGGCCGTCGGAGGTATCCTGGTTGCCGGTGATGATCGCCGCCATTCTCACGCGGATTTCGGCATAACCGATGAGTCGCCTGAGCAGGGGTCTTCGGATGTGCAATTCCTGGATGCGATCAACCGCGCATCCCGTCGTCTTGTGCGTCAGCAAACCTCTCTCGGTTTCGATGCGATTGCCGCGCCGTTGAACGACGAAGCCGAAAAATTTCAACACGCTGGCGATGACGGACGCAATCCACGCGATCAGGAGAATGACGAGCGCGATTAAAATGAGGAAAAAGATGCTGAAAGAAACGACACGTTGGTATGCAGAACCCATCAGACCCGAGACGATGTCGCCGATGATGGGCAAGTCGCGGAACTGTGAAAGGAAAGAGACGCCGAGAAAAAGATAGAGGATCGCGCTCCCGTTGGAAAATCCGTGCAGGCATAATTCAAAAGGACGAATACGGTAACTCCCCGAGTGCGCCGCCCGGTCTGCGGCGCCCGCTCTTCGTCCGTCCGTCGTCCGTCCGTAAGCGGCATTCGCCCCATATGCGTGGACGGGAGCCTGTCCCTGCGCGAACGGCGGTTGTCCCTGCGCGAACGGCGGCTGCCCCTGCGCAAACGGCGCGGCGGTTCCCGGCGGGATCGCATTGCCCGCGAACGGCGGTTGTCCTTGCGCGAACGGCGCGCCTGTTTCCCCGTCGATCAAGCCTTTCTTGACATAGATGTAATGTTTGAGCGCCTCCGCGATCGGCTTTTTCAGCGATGGAATGATCAGATCGTCTTTTTCATGCCCGCCCGCCGTATCGAGACTGAAACCGACGACGCCGAACATCTGCTCGATGAGCGAGGCTTTGACATTGACGGAGTGTATCCGCTCAAACGGAATGCGGCTGTCGGTTCTTTTGAAAATTCCCTTGCGCAGCCGGATGTCACGGTCGGTGACTTCCCAGCTTAAGTGAAAATATTGCAAAACGCCGGCGACGCATACGAGGATCAGAAGGATTAGGATGGGGAAAAACAGAAACGGATTGCGCAAAGAAAACCCGCCGTATTCGTCAAATTGAGGGATATTGCGAATCGTGCCCGCCAAGCTGACAATGAAGACAACGATCCATTTGTACAGGTTTCGGATCGTCCCCGTCAGAATGTAGGACGGGTGTACGCGGCGCTTACCGCTGAGCGGTTCCATGTCAGACATCCTCCTTTGCGATCTTTGCGAGTGCGGCGATCTTGTCGCGGAGCGCGTCCGCGTCCTGCGGCGTCAACCCGGGGATCTTTACCGTACCGCCCGCCGTGACGATCGCGACGGAGGAAAGTTTGAAAGCGCGCATGATCGGTCCCTGTGAGGTATCCGTGTATTGTACGCGAATCATGGGGATGATCGTGCGCGTGACGAAGAACAACCCTTCCAAAATATCGACTTCATCGTGCAGAATCTCATACCGCCATCGGGCGTAGCGAATGCGGGGAAAGACGAAGAATGCGGGAACACGCCAAACGAGAAAGAGAGCGATGGGAATGACCAGCCAAATACGGCTGATTTCGGTCAGGACGATAAGCACAATGATGGGGCAGATCAGAAAGCCGGTCCAACAAAAGGTCGCAATCAGACTGTTGATTCTCCATACGGCTTTGATCTTTTGATTCAATCGTTCGGACGGAAGCGGTCGCATAAACGTCACCTCTTTTCACAGTTGCACGGCTCTTGCACCATCATACACGGAATATGCGAAATTGGCAATCGTTTTCATGCATCCGCACTTTACGGAAGAGGCAAGGCGCGTTACTACTCAAGGGTATGCCGTATCGATTGACGAAAGCGGCAAAAGTTTCGGAGCGGCAAAGTCATCGTTTCCGTCGGAAATTCCGACACGACCCCGAGATTGTCCGTATGCCGCAA
>JAISML010000100.1 GCA_031276775.1 Eubacteriales Family XIII. Incertae Sedis bacterium
TTGCGGCATACGGACAATCTCGGGGTCGTGTCGGAATTTCCGACGGAAACGATGACTTTGCCGCTCCGAAACTTTTGCCGCTTTCGTCAATCGATACGGCATACCCTTGAGTAGTAACCTATTGCGCGTGATGGTTCCTGGTTGCCGCCGCGGATTTGCGCCGATGCGGGCGTCGCTTTTCCAAACGGCGCAGCTTGTATCCGGAATCGCGCAATGTTATACTTTTAAGAAAGCGCCGATGGCCGATACATGTTCCGCGCGCGTCGGCAGCGCCGGTTTTGTCACAGACGGGCGCCGGCCAACGCTCCCTGAACCGGCGGTTTCCGCATCGAAAAGGACAGCGGCGGACTTGGAGGTGAACGTGAAAAAACACAATGTGCATACGATTTTGATTCTGTGGGTCGCCCTGCTGATCGCAGCGACAGCGTTTGCGGCCTGCGCGGCCAAAGAAAAAGAGACGCCCCCACCGGTCGGGGACGGCGACGAAAGCGTCGACACGGTCGCCCTTTTCATGCCGCAGCTGCAAGACGCCGCCATGCAAAACCTGCAAGCGGCGATCGGCGGATACGCGACGTCCGCCGGCATTGAACTCTCGGTCTTCGACGCCGAAGGAAAGTCCAAAAAACAGGTCTCGCAGATAAAAAGCGTCCTCGCCGACGGCGTCGACGCCATCCTGCTCTGCCCCGCGTCTCCCGAGGAGCTCGGCGATGGCGTAGACGCGGCGGGAGAAGCGGGGATTCCCGTCGTCGTGCTGAGAGAAAATATCGTCGGCGCGGAGGATACCGCCGCGTTTGTGGGACCCGACTTCACGGACGGCGGAAACCGGACGATGGCCCGCGCCATGTCGGATCTGCCGGACGGCGGCGGAATCGCCGAGGTGTTCGGCGCGAAAGGACACCCGGCAACCGATGCGATCTCCGCCGGTTACGCCGAAGCGCTGAAAGGCGCAACGGACAGGTATCCGATCGCGGCGGAAGGCACGGGCGACTGGTCCGCGGAAAAGACCCTTGAATTGGTCAATGAATGGTTTGCTGCGGGCAAAGAGCCGGCGGCCATCGTCTGCAACAATGACGGCATGGCGACGGGCGCACTGGAAGCCGTCCTCTCGACGGGCAGAGCCGGGCGGATCAACATCTACGGTCTCGGTGGGCAACGCAACATACTCGACGCGATCCGGGCGGGTACGGCAAAAGCCACCGCGATCATCGACGTTGACGCGGAGGCGAAAACCGCCGTCGAACTTGCGGTCAAGCTGATCGCGGGGGAAGACGTCAAACGCAACCACCTGATCCCCATGACGCTGATCACGGCGGAAAACGTCGATTCCTATCTGCCGCAGGGAGGTTCTTCTTAAACGGGATTCTTCTTAAACAGGGAGGTTCTCGTTAAATCAGGCTGCCGACCAGGATTCGGCGGTCTGCGCGCCGCGCGATCCGTCCCACTCCCGTTCCCACTCCCTTTACCGCGATTCCTCACGGATGGCGACGCGGCGAATCTTGCCGGAAACAGTCAGGGGAAAGCTGTCGACGAATTCGATGAGCCTGGGCGTCTTGTAAGCCGCGGCGTTTGATTTTACAAAGGCGCGCAATTCTTTCTTCATCGCCTCCGACGGCGCGTAACCATCCCGAAGTATGATGCTCGCCTTGATCACCTGACCGCGCAGCGGATGCGGCGCGCCCGTCACCGCGCAACCCGCCACGGCGGGATGGGTGAGCAGAATGCTCTCCACCTCAAACGGGCCTATTCTGTAGCCTGCGGATTTGATGATGTCGTCACGCCGGCCGATGAACCGAACATAGCCCTCTTCGTCCTGCTGCGCCATATCCCCGGTGTGATAGACATTTTCGTGAAAGGCGGCGGCCGTCATGTCCGAATCCCGATAATATCCCATGAATATGCCGGGCGCGCCCGCCTCCGTCCGCACACAGATCTCGCCTTCCCCGCCCCGCCCGACTTCCTGGCCGTCCGTGTCCAAGAGCACGACGTCGTAAGCGGGATTTGGCTTGCCGAGCCACCCCACTTTCGGTTCCGTGAAAAAAGCCGTGATGACGAGGGGCATCGTTTCCGTCTGCCCGTAAGCCTCGTAGATCTTCAACCCCGTTTTTCCCTTGAATTGCAGAAACAGCTCTTCGTCCAACGGTTCTCCCGCAGAGGTGACATGTTCCAGCGCCCCGAGATCGTAGGCGGACAGATCGGCGTTGGCCACCACCCTGAGCAAGGTGGGCGGCGCGCAGAACGATGTGACTTTATACCTGCTCATCACCGACAGCAGACGGTGGACGTTGAATCTGTCGTGATCGTATACGAAGATCGCGGCCTCGCACAGCCACTGTCCGAACAACTTCCCCCACACGGCCTTTGCCCAGCCCGTATCCGCCACCGTGAGATGCAGACTGCCCGGGTGCAAAGCCTGCCAGTACCGGGAGGTGATGATGTGACCGAGTGGATAGGCGTAATTGTGCGCGACCATCTTGGGAAGCCCCGTCGTGCCGGAGGTGAAGTAGAGCATCATCATATCCGCGTTTTCGGTAACGCGTACAGGCGGCGCGCCTTCCGCGTGCGCCGCAATGCCTGCCCGGAACGCCAGCCATCCCTCCCTGTTCCCGGATAGACTGATGCGCGTCCTGACGGAAGGCGACTGCGCCATCGCGCCGTCCGCCGCGTCCATGACGACGGTGTCGTCCGTCGTCACGAGGGCGGTGATCGATGCGGCGTTGTTTCGGTACGTCACATCCTCCGCCCGCATGAGATGCGTGGCAGGTATGGCGACGGCGCCCAATTTCATGAGTCCCAGGACGGCGAACCAGAATTCGACGCGCCGTTTGAGGATCAGCATCACCCTGTCGCCGCGGCAAATCCCGACGGAGGCGAAAAAACGCGCCGCGGCGTCGGAACGCGCCGACATCTGTCCGAACGTATACACGGCGTGCCCACCCTCGTCGTCGCACCAAACCATCGCCGTTTTATCGGGCGATCTGTGCGCCAACCGATCCACGCAATCAAAAGCAAAATTGAAATTGTCGGGCGGAACCATCTCATAATGTGCGGAAAAGTCCTCGTAATTGTCAAAATCCGTTCGTCCGTATCGTTCAAATTCCATGCATTCATCCTTCCCGCAAACCCGCGCCAAAACCCGTGTCCGGCAAAAGTTCAACCCGTTCGATCAACGTTCAAGCCTACCCCAAAAAAGCAACTTTCAAACCAACGTTTCAAGCATGCCAAGCCACATTCAAACTTCGTTCAGCCATGCGGGCGTCCCGCATTTCCCGTCCCGCCGCAGGATCATGTCTGCGCGCCCAACATAAATGTCAACGAAAGGCGGCAGGCCTGCCTGTCGCCGTTGTAAGCGACGCCGACCCCCATGCCGCCGCGGCTTCTGATCTTTTCCAAGTCGACTTCCAACCTGAGCGTATCGCCGGGGACAACCTTGCTGCGAAATTTCGCGTCTCTGATCCCGCCGAAATACGCGATCCTGCCCGCGTTTTCCGGCATGGAAAGAATACCTACGGCGCCCGTCTGCGCCAAGGCTTCCACGATGAGAACGCCCGGCATGACCTTCTCCTGCGGGAAATGCCCTTTAAAATAGTATTCTTCCGCACACACATGTTTCAGCGCCACCACGCGCCGCCCCGGCTCCAATTCGATCACCTCGTCGATGAGGAGAAAAGGTTCCCTGTGCGGCAGAATCCCCATGATTCCTTCCCGATCCAGTATCATTGCGCCTCCTTTTGTCTGCATCAACGCCCCGGCCGCCGCGCAACGGCCGCGGTCAATCCTCGTACCGTTGGAAGATCACGGTCGCGTTGTGTCCTCCGAAGCCCAACGAATTGGACAGGGCGCAACGCACGTCGATCCGTCTGCTGCCTTCCGTCACATAATCCAGGTCGAGCGCTTCATCCCGCACCCGATGACCGATCGTCGGAGGAATGACGCCATCGTTGATCGCTTTCACGCAGAACATGGCCTCCACCGCGCCGGCCGCGCCCAGCATATGCCCCGTCATCGATTTGGTCGAGCTGATCGGCACACGATAGGCGTCG
This sequence comes from Eubacteriales Family XIII. Incertae Sedis bacterium, assembly GCA_031276775.1. Taxonomy (GTDB): domain Bacteria; phylum Bacillota; class Clostridia; order Peptostreptococcales; family Anaerovoracaceae; genus JAISGB01. The sequence goes on from JAISML010000100.1 coordinate 4,041, forward strand.
TCGCCGAATACCGCTTTGATCGCCCTCGTTTCAAAGAGATCGTTCAGCGGCGTACTCGTGCCGTGCGCATTGACGTAGGAGATATCCCCGGGTTGCAGGCCGGCTTCGGTCAACGCGAGCCGCATCGCCTTGGCCGCGCCTTCCCCCGTTTCGGAAGGCTGGGTGATGTGAAAGGCGTCATTCGTGGAGCCGTATCCGGTCAGCTCGGCCAAGATCCGCGCGCCCCTTGCTTTCGCGAAGTCGAGGGATTCCAGTATCAAAATGGCGCTGCCTTCCCCCATGACAAATCCGTCTCGCTCCTTGTCGAAAGGAATGGACGCCCTGTCGGGATCCGTGCTCAGCGACATCGCCGTCATGTTCACAAAGCCCGCAAAGCAGGTGGGCGCGAACGGCGCTTCCGCGCCCCCGGCGATGACGGCGTCGGCATAGCCGTGCCGGATCGCGCGCCACGCTTCGCCGATGGCGTTGGTGCCGCAGGAACAAGCCGTCACGATATCGATCGCGGAACCTTTCGCCCGGTTCGCAATCGCGATCTGCCCCGCGAGCATATTCCCGATGATCATAGGTACGAGCACGGGCGACACTTTCCGCAATCCGTTCACTTCGCTCTTGCGTATCTCCTTTTCCAACGTCGAAATGCCGCCGATGCCGCTGCCCACGTAGACGCTCAACCGATCCGCGTCTATGTTTTCACCGCTTTCCAAACGCGCCGCAGCCATCGCTTCCGCAGCGGCCGTAACGCCGTATTGCGTAAACAGATCCATGCGGCGTCCCGCCCGCTTGTCCCCAAATTCAAAATCCCTGACCTGCGCGCCGATTTTCACCCGCAATTCGGATATGTCTATCTTCGTGATCTCGGCAAAGCCGTGCCGGCCTGCCTTTACCCCGTCCCATGTCGCATCGGCTGTATTCCCGAGCGCCGTTACCGCGCCCATGCCTGTGACAACAACCCTTTTTTCCATCCGGCATTCCTCCTGTCCGCTACACGATCAACCCGCCGTCCACGCCGATCACCTGTCCCGTGATATAGGCCGCGTCGTCGGACGCGAGAAAGGCGATCAGCTTCGCGACTTCTTCCGGACGCCCCGCGCGGCCCAGACCGATGCGCGCCAGCGACATTTCTTTCTGTTCTTCCGTCAGCATGTCGGTCATGTCCGTTTCGATGAACCCGGGCGCGACGGCATTGACCGTGATGTTGCGGGAGCCGAGTTCTTTGGCTGCGGACAGCGTCATTCCGATCAAACCCGCCTTGGAGGACGCGTAATTGATCTGCCCGGGATTGCCGCGCACACCCGCGATCGACGACAGGTTGATGACGCGGCCGCTTCGGTGTTTCGTCATGAGCGGGGCAACCGCCTGCAACATGTAAAACGCTCCGTTCAGATTGGTTCGGATCACGCTGTCGAAATCCTCCGCTTTCATGCGAAGCAGGAGTTTGTCGTTTGTAATGCCGGCGTTGTTGACGAGAATGTCCGCCGTCCCAAACAGATCCTTGGCGCGCGCGGCGACCGAACGGGCGAAGCCCGCATCCGCCGCGTCGCCTTTCAAA
>JAISML010000113.1 GCA_031276775.1 Eubacteriales Family XIII. Incertae Sedis bacterium
TCATCTTCGCCACCTCGTTCAGGGTCGCGCCGAGCGCTTCCGCGTTCGTGGCGTTGGACACCTGCGTATCCGCCAAATAGACGAAGCGAATGGGATCGTTGCTGCCCTGCTCGGGCGCAGTCTTGAATTGACCCGCAAAGAGAATTTCGTTGCCTACTTCATACGTGTAGGCTGTATTCGCTTCCAGACCCGTTACGGGAATCTTGTGCACGTACTTCCCGTTTTGTCCCGTGTTGCCTCCGCTCCCGGGAGACGCTTCGCCCGTAAATGTGAGCGGTTCACCCGTGCCGTCCGCTTTTTTGACGACGATCTTCGTCTCGTCCGCAGCCACGGTGGTGTAGGTGACGTTCACAGCATCCGAGGGATCGTCGCCCATATGCACATTCACCTGCTTGGGCGTCTTGTTGACGTCCGTCGGCGCGGCGGGCGTGTCGTAGGTTGCCGTGAGACTCATGCCCCAGTAGATGTCGGAACTGTTGGAGTCCCTGTTGTGTACGTCGACCGCGATGGTGTTCTTGCCTTCCGCCAAATACTGCTTGTAGGCCGTGATGTCAAGATTTAAATTCGCCCGATCCTCGTTCGGTTCCCAGACGCCCGGCGCGTCGGTCGTATGGGAGACCGGACCGTCCGGCATATTCACGCGCGCGACCTCATAACCGTTCAGATACATCACAAACCCGTCGTCGACGCCGACGGACGCGTTCAGCGCCTTGATGGCCGCAACATTCTCCACCGTGACGCTCTTGCGGAAATAATAGGTGACGTACGAAGCGGAACTGCCCGCGCCATTGGCGCCTTTTGTGATCAATGTGCCGCCCGAAATCGGTCCGAACAGGGGAGAATTGTCGGTCTCCGGATATCCCAAGGGCGAGGCGCCGCTCTGCCATGCGCTGTCGTCATAGTCCTTGCTTCTGAAATCGGTCGTCTGATCCCCGAAGCGATTGGTGTTTGTGTCGTCGTACTTCCAAACATCGTGGTTCGCGATCAGCGTGACGACTTCCTCCGCCGCGAACGTTGCGTTCGGGAAAACGAACGCCATCAGTGAGACGATCATCGCCGCGATCAACGCTGCGGATATTCGTCTCCTCGTCTTTAACGTAAACATTCTTGTCATTTTTTACAGAACCTCCTTTGTTGTTTGCCCATCGGTTTCTTCTCTGCCTTCTTCTCTTTTTCTCTTTATCAATAAAAATCCCAAAGTGAGGACGGCAACCAAACATACGGCTGCAAGAACCAAGAGCGCCATGTTCAGCTTAGCTGCATCATCACCCGGAATTAGGGTATTTTCGTTCCCCCCGGCGCGGGGAACTTCGGAGGAAGGGATCGGGGCTGTATTGTCCCCGACTTCGCCGGATGTGGTTTGCTCAATCAAATTTCCCATGCCGCGCTCTGCGGTCGCATCGGATCCGTTGTCCGCGTTGCCGCCGCCCGCGCTTGTCGAAACCGTGTTGACGGGATTGGAATTTACGGAAGAATTACCGCGCGCCGCGTTGCCCGAAGGCGGGTTGCCGCCACCCGGTTTTACGGAAGGATCGGGCGGATCGAGAGGAAGCGGCGGATTGTCCGCGCCTTCCCTGCTGATGGCAATCACCTTGCGCAGGGGTACGTTCTCCGTTTGGAACGCACCCCCCGCCGCAGTATGGAATGCGGCGTGATCGATGACGATCGATGTATTCTCCGTTCCTGCGTAATGCATATAAACCGTAGCGGTAAGCCCGCCCGTGAAGCTGTTGGCGCCGGAAAATGCGGTGAACCACACCAAGCCCCGCGCTTCTTCGGGTCCGGCTTCACTGTATTGCGCCACGCTGTAGTCCACCGACTCGATCGTCACGCCCGTCCCGCATTGAATCGCCAGTTCCACACCGGCGAATGCTCTGCCGTATTCGATGAAGATCGGCAGGGTGAAATCGACCTGCGTCCGCGTGAGCGACACGGCGGAATCGGCGCGGATCGGCGCACTTCCCTGCGTTTGAACGTCCGCGCCGAACGAAACGGGCGCGGAACAAAGCAACGCCGCGCCGACAAGCAAAACGGCAAGCGCCCGGCGCAGACCGTTTCCGAATTGCATCCTTTCTTTCAGATATCCCTTTGAGGCAACATTTTCCAACTTCATTTCCCTTCATTCCTCCTTTTCGCACTGTGCGTTTGGTTCACGCCTCAGTTTCGCCACTTTTGATCCGGGTCAGCATTCCCCATCGGCGCGGCATCCCGGCGACGTTCGCGTCCGCGGTCGTTTCCTCCATATCCCCGTTTCATTGATCCCTACGATAAACGATGGATGTAAAATCCGAATTTCGATGAAGTAAATTGCAGGTTAAGCCGATGTAAAGAGATACAAAAATGCCCCTGCAATGCGATGTTTGCAGGGGCATTCCCGATGTTCGTTCCCGCACGGATTCAGTCGCGCGGTATTGCGGCGGTCTACAGTTCCCGCTCGTGACGCTTCGGTCTTCCCATGAGGGCGGCGAGCGCTTCCTTTGCGTCGATCCCGCCTTTGATGACCTTGCAGATGTGCTCGGTGATCGGCATCTTCGCGTCGAATTTGCGCGACAGATCGTAAGCGGCTTCGGCCGTGTACATGCCTTCCACCACCATGCCTATCTTGGCGGTTGCCTCCCGCGGATCCATGCCCTCGCCGATCAGAATGCCGCAACGCCGGTTTCTGCTGTGCATGCTCGTACACGTCACGATCAGATCGCCGACGCCGGCCAACCCCGAAAAGGTTTCCGCGTGCGCGCCCATCCTGACGCCAAGCCGCACCATCTCGGCCATGCCCCGCGTCATGAGCGCGGCTTTCGTATTGTCGCCGAAACCCATGCCGTCGGATATGCCGGCGCCGAGCGCGATGATGTTTTTCAGCGAGCCGCCCAGTTCCAAACCGAGCACGTCGCTGTTCGTGTAGATTCTGAATCGATCCGTCATGAACGCATCCTGAACCCGCTCGGCCGTTTCGATGCGCGCGGACGCAACCGCCACCGTCGTGGGCATGTTCATGCCGACTTCCTCCGCGTGCGAAGGTCCCGACAGCGCCGCAAAGGCGTAGTCCGGCGCACATTCCTCCGCGATTTGGGAGCAGGTTTTCAGGCTGTTTTGTTCAATGCCTTTCGCCACGTTCACGAGGATCGCGCCTTGCCGCATCAAAGGAAGCGCAGCCTTTAGCGCATCCCGAAAACGTTGCGCCGGCGCCGCGAACAGGACAATGTCCGCGTCGTGCAGCGCCTCTTTCGATTCACGCGCAATCCGCACGTTGCCGCTGAGTTTGACGCCGGGCAAGTAACGTTTGTTTTCGCCCGCGCGCTCCATCTCCGCGAGCAACGCGTCGTTCGGATCCCAGATACGCACATTGTGCCCACGGCCACCCAACAGATTGGCGAGCGCCGTTCCCCAACTGCCGCCGCCGATTACGCCGATTTTATTCCCGTTTGTCATATTACTCCTTTTTTCGCGCACAGCATCTCTGCGGCATATTGCCGCATTTTGTACACATTCAACATGTCAATATAACGCGATTCCATACAGATCACCCACGTTTTGAACCGTCGGAATCCGAGTTTTTTTTTTCTTTGCCTCCAAAGCGGATCTTCGATTCGGATCCGTTCAGGATGCGCTTGATGTTCCCCAGGTGTTTGATGACGATCAGCGCGGCGACGAACAGAATCCAACCGGGATACCAAGGATGGAAAAAATGGCTCACGGGAATTGCGGCGACGGCCGCGAGGATGACGCCGGCGGAAACCATGCGCACGGCTGCCACCGTAAGCAGCACGATCGCGATCAGGATCAGAGCGAGAATCGGATCGACGGCCAAAAGTACGCCGAAGGTCGTCGCGACGCCTTTGCCCCCTTTCAGTTCATACAGAGCCGGCCACATATGCCCGAGCATGACGGCCAAACCGCATAACATGGCGTAGGCCAATCCGAAAAAATGCAAGGTCAGCGCCGCAGGCAAAAATCCTTTCAGCACATCGACGGCGAACGTGATGGCGGCCGCCTTTTTCCCCATGGTTCTGAGCGCGTTTGTCGTTCCTGCGTTGCCGCTGCCTTCGCTGCGTATGTCGATGCCGCGCGCCTTGCCGAGCGTGATCGCGGGGTTGAAATTCCCGACAAAATACACGGCGACGAGGATGAGCGCCAACAGGAGATGGTTGACCGGAATCGATCGCAACGATTCAAAGTATCCCACAGTCGCGTATCCCGTCATCAATCTTCCCCTTTTTCCCGAAACACGAACTTGAGCGAAGTGCCCTCGAATCCAAAGGCGTCCCGAATCCGATTTTCCAAATACCTGGCGTATGAAAAATGCATCAGATCGCGTCGGTTTACCTTGAACGAGAACAGCGGCGGACACGTCCCCACCTGTGTCACGTAGTAAATTCTGAGACGTTTGCCCTTGTCGGAGGGAGGATTGTGCATCATCATCGCGTCCTGAACGAGGCTGTTGAGGCTCCCCGTGGAGACACGCAGGGAGCGGTTTTCCGCTGCGGCGGCGACGGAGTCCAGAATATTTTTCATTCTTTGTCCGGTCCTGACCGAAACAAATACCACGAGCGCATAGTCCATGAACGGAAATTCCGCATATACCTTTTTGCGGTATTCCTCCAGGGTGCCGGTCGTCTTTTCGATCAAATCCCATTTGTTGACGGCGATCACGATGCCCTTACCCGCTTCGTGCGCCAAGCCGCCGATCTTCTTGTCCTGTTCCGTCACGCCGTCGCGCGCGTCGATCATGAGTACGCACACGTCGCACCGCTCGATCGCCGCGATGGCCCGGATCACGCTGTATCGCTCGATGTCGTCCGACACCTTGCTCTTGCGCCGGATGCCCGCCGTGTCGATGAGGACGTAATCGGATCCCCCGTAAGAAAACGGCGTATCGACGGCATCCCTCGTCGTCCCTGCCACGTCGGAGACGATGACCCGATTCTCCCCGGTCAACGCGTTGATGAGGGAACTCTTGCCCACATTCGGTTTCCCGACGATGGCGACGCGCACGGCGGCGTCACGATCTTCCGCCCCTCCGACCGCCGGCAGCGCTTCGACGACGCGA
>JAISML010000220.1 GCA_031276775.1 Eubacteriales Family XIII. Incertae Sedis bacterium
TTGGCATTGAAATTTTGCAAGGGAAAGAACATCCGCATGAATAATAAGAAAGCCAAGCTGCAAATATCCCATGAAGACATGTATGCCAATTGAAACAGACCGGCGACACGAAAATAAGCAAGCGTTCCATTGCCGGCGCGGATGAGCGCCAAGAGGGATGGGATGCGTTCATCGAATCATTAACCGAAATGGGATTTGAAATGGTGTAGTTTCGGGTCGGTGAATCAAGGACAGGAGGTGTTGGATCATTGCGTGGAAGTGTCGAACATGGGCGAAATCGTGGAGAGGAATCCGGAGGAATGCGTTTAAAAGACAAAAGACTTTGCAAGCAACTGACGTATGGGTTTTCCGCGATTCATTCCACTCAGCTCATCTCATTGATTCAATATATGAACAGCCCTGTTATTGCAACAGAGTTAATTGGCGTAAAAGGTGACAGCGCCGGTTTTAACATATTTAAAAATCAGTATCAGAAAATCATCTTGACGCCACCCCTCAAATCATTTGTTGACATCATGGTTTTTGATGACATCAATCCGAATCTTGAATCGGCCATTCAATCTTTTTTTGAAGTCAGTCCTGAAATCATCAACATTTTTTTCTCAAAGCAAATCCCGCGTATGACGCAAAACAACAGAACCGCCATTGAGGAAATCGCAGATTGTTTATTTGAGATCATGCTTGATGAAAATGTGTTTTTGGTATCTTACAACGATGCGGTTTATCCTCAATCCGGTTTTGAGGACGACATACGAATGTATATCAGTTGAAATATACGTAAGGGGTTGCTTGAGAATAAACTATATACGCGCGGTGAATACAACGTCTATACACGCGGTGCATGCAACGCCGATGTATAATTGGGCGAGAATCCAAAATGAAAATCACAGGCACGAAATGTTACGTGGATATTGAACACAACGGCAAGGTCGCAAGGTTTTGGGGCGATTTGTGTTTGCATGGCTTTTCGGCGATTGCAAACACGATGGAATGGTTGCCGCCGGATGAAAACAATCCGGTTTCAAAGAATCATGCAGGCTGTTCAACCTGTCTTGACCGTTGTATAATAAATCTGCACAAAGCATCAAATCCGGCAGGGCGTCCGTCGCGCAACGCAAAGCGGCCGAGCGGCTTTTTCCTTGAAAGAGTGCATGTCGGAGACGGAGAAGTTCAAGTCCGGTTGCGTAAAAAGCACGGATGGCAGTTCGTCCGGCGCGGAAAGGAAAGAATGGGATGTCCGATCATGCATGTTCGGCCTGTTACGAAACACCGTTTGGCGGGGTTCTGATCGCTTCGGAGGGCGACTTCATCACGCGGATCGCGTTTGTCGCGCAGCCGGTGCGGACACAGGCGGATGCACCGTCCGAATTGACAGACGAAGCCGCCAAACAGATGCGGGAATATTTTTCCGGGGAACGCAAGGGTTTTGACCTGCCGCTCAATCCGCAGGGCACGGCATTTCAACGTCGGGTTTGGGATTGTCTGATCAAGATACCTTACGGACAAACCCGGAGTTACAAGGAGGTGGCGGCGGACGCAGGCAACCCCAATGCCTGCCGCGCCGTCGGCATGGCGAACAACAGGAATCCGCTTCCGATCGTCATTCCGTGCCATCGCGTCGTCGGCGCGGACGGTGCGTTGACAGGCTACGCATTTGGCTTGCAAATGAAGCGGCGGCTTTTGGAATTGGAACAGTCCGGGACCGAGTCCCGGAGCGGGGATTCGTAAAAAATGAAACCCCCGGAAAAACAGTTTTTCCGGGGGTTGGAGCTACCCGGGGGACTCGAACCCCCGACCTGCTGATTACGAATCAGCTGCTCTACCAACTGAGCCAGGGTAGCGCGGCGTCAGACAACAAATATTTTACCATACGCAGGGCAAAATTGTCATTACAAATTTTTTCTTGCATATTGCACCCGGTTTGATATAATTCAATATAGAAACATCAATTTCATCAAACGCGCCGGGAGTAGAGCAATGTACAGCGACCACTCGCGAATCAGGGGGCTGAAAAAGCCGGATTTCACAGCGTGTTTTCGTTGGCGGCGTTCCGTTGCGGCGCTTTCTTTTTTTCACAATTCATAAAGAGTCGGATCGATCACTGTTTCGGTTTGTAATTGTTTGTACGCAGGGACTGACTACGGAGGGGCATCATGAACACTGTAAACGGAACGAAGAGAACGAACGGAACGAAGAAAAAGTATCGGACAATCACGAGAAGCGTCCTTGTCGTCGCTTTGATTTTGACGATGGTGACGACGGCTTTGTTGCCGCAGAGTTTGGCGAGCGCGCCGCTTTCCTCCGCGCCGATCGCCAACACCGCCATCGTGGTTCCCCCCGCTGTGAACAGGAAACCCGTGCAAATATCTCAAATGCGGGTGCGCGCCTACATTGACGGGCGAAGCGTGTTGCGCATCGACGAAGGCGAAATCCTTTGGGTTCACGACGATGCGGGCGCCGCTCCGGGCAGGGGCGGAGGCGCGAATCTGCCTACCGTCTTCGACGATCTGAACTATGGCTACGACGACGGGAACGACAATGTGGACGACGGATACCGCTGGACGCCCAAATGGCATTCCAACACCAAGGGTTGGGAGTCCGCGCCCGGGGCTTTCGGCGACCTGTCCGAAGGAGGGTACAGCGAACCGCTCGCCCTCTCCGATCTGAAGTTGCGGTTTTCCGCTTTATGGAATGAGCAAACGTTCACAGACGTGCGGATCTTTGAAAGCGCAGGCTCGGTCACCGTTCATGACACGGGGACGCAGGGATCGCTTCCGCAGGCGGAGATCGTCTTTGACGGCGCCGCGGACGCAGGCGCGTCGTGGTATGACGTGAACATCGTCTTTGTCACGGTCGTCTCCATTGCGGGCGTTCCAATCCAACCGTCCGACGTCCGGCTTTCCCAGTTCAGACTGCGCAGCTATATCGACGGATACAGTCTCCTCCGCCCGGAAGAGACCGGCGTCGCCTGGCATCATTTCGATACCCCTGCCGGCGCCGCGCCGGGCAGATACGGCGGTACGAATCTGCCGACGGTCTTCAACGATTTGGATTACGGATACGACGACGGGGGCGACAATGTGAACGACGGATACCGATGGACGCCCAAATGGCATTCCAACACCAAGGGTTGGGAGTCCGAACCCGGCGATTTCGGTACATTGGCGGAAGGCGGTTACAGCGAGCCGCTTTCCTACGCGGAGATGGGACTGGAACCGCCTTTTCTCCCGGATGCGCAAACGATTGTGGACACAAGGCTGTTTGAAGGCAGGGGCACCGCCACCGCCAATGGCCCCGGCATTCCGAAGAACGGGATCGCGTTTGACGACACGTTGCACGCAGGGGCGGCTTGGTACGATATCCATGTGGTGATCGCTTCCGTAGTGATACCACCTTTTGCTTTGCGCGCGGAAATCATCGACAAAGACGGTGAACCCGTTCCCGGCGGATATGCAATCAATTGGTACACAGGCGCCTCCGAAACCCCCGTCGCTTCCGGAAGCGTCGTGACGCTCCCTTACGATCTGTCTGTGGGCGTCAACAACATCGTTTTCGAAGCGAGACTTACTTTGGGAGACGAACTGTGCCGCGCATACAAAGCGCCGGAGCCTCAATTCGCTGTTCTCAGTAACGGCGAATTTGTTGTACGCTTTAACCTTGCGCAAATTCCGCTCTCCAAAGTCGTCGGTCGCGTGACGGACGGGGACGGTCTGCCCATTCCCGGTGCGGCGATCCATATATCGCAACAATTCAGCGATCGCGTTTTGACTTCCTCCGACTTGTATTCGGACGAAGACGGAATCTATGAAGCAAGATTGCCAAAGGTAAAAACCGCAATCACCGCAGCCAAACCGGGGTATTTCGACGCCGTGATCCCGGACGCCCTCAGCGACGCATCCCCCGATGCCGTCGAACTGCGGACCGCAAGACTGATCCCGGACGATCAAAAAGCCATTTTCCTGTCGCCGGTCAAACGAAAAGCGGCGGCGGACGGCAAAGGGGAAATCTCCGCGCTGTCTTCTTTCGCGAACGTGGATTTTGCGTTGTACAATGTGACGCAGGATGAAAGAATGCCCCGGATTCGGGCGCAATATCCCTATCTTATCCTGTTCGACGAAGCGCCGGCCGCAGGGGATGTGATCGAGATCATCGCATCGGACCGCCTCGGGCGGACGGTCGCCGAACCTCTGCGCGTCACCTTGGACGCGAACCTGAACGCGGAGGCGGAAGTGGAATTTGTCGAAAAAGGAGTTCTCTCGGCTTCCGCACGGGGCGACAACCTCGCCCTGATCTTCGATGCGTCCGGCGACTGTGTGCAAAACATTCGTTTTACCGATGTGACCCGGAGCGAACCGCTCGCCGAAGGGGCGTATACGGCCGTATTCATGGAAGATACGGGATATCTTGCAAAGGTGTCGCATATCGGCAAATTGGCAAAATTGCGGTTGAAGGCCGGGGAGGATTTCGCGCAGAGAAGCGTTGCCGCGGCAAACGGCAGGATCGCCGAACTCGGCGAAATCGACCTCCCGAAAATGAACGTGGAAAAACTGTTCTATACCAAGACGGCGTTTTTCACGGCAAACAAGAGCGAGGTCGGCGCCGGTTTTGTGAATTACCGGCTTGAATACGAACTCGACGACAAATATGCCGCCTCGGATGAAACGTTGTCGATAGAGCTTGCAGAGGGTTTGGCGCTATATGGGGATAAGGATACGGTCACGCTGGACGGTCTGCCCGTCGCCTACACTTTCGAAAACGGGATCCTGACCGTCAAAACAGACAGGCGCGGCGGCGTCCTGCGTTTCTGTGCGACGTCGTCGGGGTCGGGCGAACAAACCGCTTATGCGTTCCTGGCATGCGTGATCGACGGCGCCGACATCCTCCAACCTTTGGGGACGGCGGAGGTCAAGGCAAAACCGTTGCAGCTCAACTATCCGAAAAAGACGGGACGGCAACAGGTGATCGTCTCCGGATATGCCGCCCCGGGATCGTCCGTCTCGGTCTACGATAACGACGCCAAGATCGCGAAAACAGTCTCCAATTTCTCCGGCAGGTGGGAAGTGGCGGCAGATCTGCACAAGCCTTACAGTGTTTCGACGCATCAAATACGCGCGGTGGCGACAAACGCGCGGGGAGATCAAAGCAAAGCCGAGGAAGGGATCATCGAATACAACAAAACGTACCCGGACATCTCCAAGGTGACGATGATCAATCTTACCCACGCAGGTTATGACGAGAAGAATCAGAAGGCGACGTACGGAGAGAATATCACCGAGATCGATTTTCTCGATTCCTCCGGCATGATGCCGTATTATTCATTCGATCCGGTTGCGCCTCCGGTCTTCACTTTTGAGGTCGAATTCTTGAATCCCGGGGCGATCGGGGACAGTGTCAGCCTGATCGTCACGGGCGCGAACGGGGAAAAACGGCGCGTGGACACATCCTATGTCGAAAGCCGGCGTGCGTGGGTGGGACGGGCGTCGTTTGATACGGCGAATCGCCCTGCGAAGGTAGGCATTGAATTTTCGGCAAATCCGGACGCGATCTCGTTTGAGATGAGCGGAGAGGAACTCGACGCCGCAGTTCAAAGCGATATGGAACTGTGCGAAAACCTGCTCGCCATGCAACCGGAAGAATTGGATCTGTTCTCGGATGCGGTGCAATCCATTCTGGGCGCCATGGGTGCGACGGTGGATTTTGAGCCGGACGCGGAATACGCGGACGGGGAATTTGCATACGGAACCGAAACGATCAGGGTACGCGGAGAGGCCGTCGCAAAAACGGCGTACAGTCCGTTGTCCGATAGCGTCACGGAGGAAACGCTGTTGGCGCGGGGTTTTGAACAATTGCCCCAATCGAAGTATTTCAACAATGCGTTCCGTCGCGCAGACGGCTCCGCCGCGACTTATGCCTACCTCGATTCCCGGTTGCAGGTGACCGTCGAATACATCGACGGATCGGAGTCCCAACCTTTGGCAAATTCCGACATTTCCGCTTTGGGTGTCAATGATTCTTTCCATATAACGGAAAGAATCAATCAAGCGCTGGCGAAGGAGAAAGCCGCACAGGAAGAACTGCAGAGAATCAATGAAAGCATCAAAGCAGCGCTTGGAAACGCGGTCGGCGGGGATTGGAGCAAAATGGGGATCAGCTATATGATGGAGGAAGCCACAAGAACGCAACGCGCGATTGCGGCTTCCAGGAGCAGAATTGTGGAATATGCGTGGAAAATTGATCGGATGCAAAACATGGAGGGCAGAACCTTAGCCTGTGATACCACGACCGAGAATCTGAAGTTTTTCTTAGTGCAGGAAGAACGCCATTTGGATCGACTTGTTGTGCATCAAAATAAAGAAATGGCTGCCTCCGCATTCTCTTTCGTTTTGACTGTGACGGGTCTGACCGGTATAATTCCCAAAGTCAGTCAATACCTGCTGGATATCCAGAACATTGCTGATATGTTAAAATCTTTGCGTGATTTATATCGAAACAACCCGGTGAGATCGGAACTTTTCATCCGGGATCGCAACATGGATTATGTATTTAAAGCGGCAGATGCGGAGTACGTTGCCTGTATGGAAAAATGTCTGTCCTGCGATTGCGTATACAAAACCAAACCTTGTCCGCATGGCTGCGATCTTTACTGTACCTGCGAGGAAGAGGAACAAAGCGAACCCGTCGTTTCCATCCTCGATCCTTCCGGCTACGTGTACGAGGCCGTGCCGTCCAACCGCCTGAAGGGCGTGACCGCGACCGCTTATTACAAGGCGAAAGAAGAAGATATCTCCCTGTTGTGGGATGCGGGCGCATACAGTCAGATCAATCCGATCCGCACCGATGCCGCGGGTTTTTACGCTTGGGATGTGCCGGAGGGCTTGTGGCAGGTGAAATACGAGATGGCGGGCTACGGAACGGCCTACAGCGCGTGGCTTCCCGTACCGCCTCCGCAACTGGAAGTCAATGTCGGTCTCGTTTCCAAAACCCCTCCGGTCGTGACCGGCGCGTACGTCTGGGAAGACGGCGTGGACGTCACTTTTTCCAAGTACATGAAGCCGGATACGGTGAACGCGGCGATTGCCGTTTTCGACAGAGCCGGGCAGCCCGTTTCCGGTCGCACGGTCGCGGTCGATTTGGAAGACGGCTTGGCTTCCGCTTTCCGCTTCGTTCCGGACAAACCGTTTGCAAACGGAGAACAACTGACGGTCACGGTGGCGAAACGGGCCGAAAGCTACGCGGCCGTGTTCCCGGAGAAAGATTTTCAAACGGCGGCGGCCGTCCTGCTTCGCCCGAAAGAGATCACGGCCGAAGACCTTGCGTTCACGTTTGGCGGGCATGGCATGCTGATCGCGCAGGTCACGCCGAACGCGGCGGCGGCAAACAGACGCGTGTTCATCGAATCCAATACGCCGTCCATCGCATCCGCGCCGGCGGAAGCGCTTACCGACGAAAACGGACGGATCAAAGTACATGTCGTCCCAAGTCTGCCGGGTACGGCATTCTTCACCCTGCGCGTGGAAGGCACGGATCTGAAAGCGCACGTATCCGCGGACATCACAATGCCGGGTTCCGGGGATTCGGGCAATCCGCATCATCCGGATCCCGACACGCCCGGATCTGATGTCCCGGGTCCCAACTCCCCCGAATCCGACACGCCGGATCCCGGTACGCCGAATCCGGTCTTGCCCGAACCCAATACGCCCGATCGCAACGCACCTGTCGCCGGCAGATCGACGGGCGGTACCGCAAGCGCGCAGACACATGCGCGCGATGCCGATATAAGCGGATTCGGAAGCGACGCCGACGCCGGAAACGCCGGTTCCGCGCAGGAAAGCGTGCTTGCGGGAGACGGGGCGACCGTGCCGGAGACAGATCCCCGGATCAAAGACGAACCGACGCCGACAAGCGAAAGCGCGGGGGAAAGCGGTGCGCAAAGCGGCAGGAACGCGGGATGGATCCCAACTTTTCTCATCCTTGCCGCCGGCGCCGTCTCAACCGTCTTGTTGCTGCGGTACAGAAAGAGACAGGCGCGGGGATAAACGCAACGGATCGGCGCGTGACTGCCGGCTTGCGCGCCGATCCGTGCACGCCGATCCGTACACGCCGATCCTGCGCCGATTTCCGTATCCGATCCTTGCCGGACGGTGAAATGGCGCTACAGCGCCATTTTCCTTTTCATCAATTCGGGTTGCGTGGCGAAAGAGATTGCGGTGAAATCCGCAATCTTTCTTTCTTTGTACAGCTTCAAAAGACTGCTGTCCATCGTGATCATCCCATCGGCCTGCGATGAGGTGATCACGCCGTCGATCTGGTGTATCTTGTTCTCCCGGATCATGTTCCGAATGGCGTCGTTTACGATCATCACCTCAAACACCGGCATGATCCGATCTTCGATGTTCGGAATCAATTGCTGGGAAATGACGGATTGCAGAACCATGGCCAACTGAACCTTGATCTGCCCCTGTTGATTGGCGGGGAAAGCGTCCACGACCCGATCGATGGTGTTGGCCGCCCCCACGGTGTGAAGCGTGGATATGACCAAATGGCCCGTTTCGGCTGCGGTCATGGCGATGTTGATGGTGTCCGAATCGCGCAGCTCCCCGATCAGGATGACGTCGGGAGCCTGTCGCAGAGCCGCCCGCAACGCGATCACATAGCTGTCGGTATCGAGTGAAATCTCCCTTTGACTGACGATGCTTTGTCCGTGCTTGTGCAGAAATTCAATCGGATCCTCCAACGTGATGATGTGCGCGTTGCGCGTCTTGTTGATCCTGTCGATCATACAGGACAATGTGGTGGATTTTCCGCTGCCGGCAGGTCCCGTGACCAAGACCAACCCTTTCTTCTTCCGGGTTTGCATGAGTACGATCTCGGGGATGCCGAGCGCGGAAGGATCCGGAAGATCAAAAGCGACGACGCGGATGACGGCGGCGAGGGTTCCCCGCTGTTTGTAGGCGCTCACACGGAATCGGGCCACGCCCGGAAGTGAAAACGAGAAATCGTCGTCGCCTCCTTCTTTCACGCGCGCAATGTCGCGTTGCGCCGAGATCATGTATATTTCCTCCAGGAGAGCCGCCGTATCTTCCGGCAACAGGCGGTCGCCGGATACCTCTGTGATGACGCCGTTGATCTTGTAGGAGAGCGGCCGCCCGGAGATCATATATATGTCGGATGCGTTTCGCTCTGCGGCTGTTCTCAACAAATTGTCCAATTCCATATGATTTTGCTCCTTATCCGTGCGCAATGCGCCTCCCGCCGTTCGGTGCGGCGCGTTCCCGCCACGACAAACCCTGTATCGGCGTCCGGCGCTATTCCATGATCAAGTCGCCCACGTCCAAGTCGGGTTCCCACTCACCTGTGGGAAGCGTCTGCCAGAGCGTCCTGTCGATCCGACCGTCGACCGCAACCGTCAACGCCACTTTGAGCGTTTTTTGACTGTTTATCCCCACTTCATATGTCACCGTGTCGCCGGAAACGCCTGGCGTCACGGCATAGCCCGCCTCCCTGAGTCTGTCCTGCCAACCCGGACCGGCTCGCACCGCCGCGTCCACCTCCGCGACCTTTTCTTCCGCAACGGCATCCGCTTTGTAGAAATCGCCCGTGGCGGCGGCCGTTTTTTCCGACAGGGTCAGATCCGCTTTGGCGGTGGTGATGGACAGAGCCGAAAACACGATCAGCACGAGGATGACGAGGATCGCGATGATCGATGTGACGCCCATCGTCGTGCCGAAAGTCCCTTTTTTTGCGTTCGCGTTATTGGGCATAGGCTTTCACTTCCAAATTATATATGCTTTTGTCCCCGCTGTACACCTCTATATCGCAGACGGACATGCCGCCTTGTTCGGACGGTGAGAGGACGATTTTGAAAGCGGCGTCCCGCTCCGAGGCGACAGCCTGCCAATGCTTGTCGAAGTAGAGGGCGTCGGGCTGTCCGCCGGCGCCTTTGGATGCCTTGAACCTTTCCGCAGCGGACTCCGCCTTGATGACAGCCATGGTGAGATTCTTCGAATCCGAGCTGAAGCTGTACGCTTTTGCGAAGATCGACGTGCAAACGGCTGCGGCGATGGTGAAGATCAGGATCACCACCATCAGTTCAAACAGAAATACCGCGGATTTTGATATTTTCATCCCGCTATGTCCTCCCACTCAACGTGAGCGACTCCTCATTCCCTCCGGAATTTACAACGGTGACGATCAAAAGGGCTCCGTCGCGTTTCATCGTCATGGATCGGAGCGTCATGATCTGCTGTCCGTCGCCCGGCGATACCCGGTTGCCGCTTTTGACGAACAATTCGTACATCTTGCCGTCGTGGGCGTAGATCCACGATTCGTAATCCTGACCGCCATACTGTTCCGTCAGAACGAGAGCGTCCGAATCCCCCACTTTTTCGATGGCATACCGTCCGCCCGGACATTGCCTGAATTTCTCCGCAATGTACACGAGGGAAGTGCGCGTGTCGAAATTCGCCCGCAGTCTGTCCGCCGAGTGGGCGTAGACCTGCGCGCCGATCACGGCCACAGAGAGCGCCGACAATGCGAACACACCGAGCAACGTGATTGTGAACATCAGATTTACGACGTGCCGCCGCTTTCCCATGGTCACTCTCCCAAGGCGAACAAACGAACGTTCGGCATGATGTTCTCCGCGACGGCCTGATAATAGTAGACATACTTTTCGCGATCCAACGCAAGACCGTAGTTTTCTTCGAGGTAATCAAGACCGGGAGGATATCTGCCCTCTATCGAATAGCACTGCACGGTAGCGCGGAGAACCGCTTCCTGGGCAATCTTCATCTGCTCTTCGTCCTGATTTGCGCCGAGGGCGTCGGCAAGACGCCATATGGCGATGAGGAGCGCAAGCGCGGCCACGACAAAGAAGAACATTCTGATCGTACCGCCCGATTTTTTTTCTCTGAATACTCTTGCCATCTTCCTTCCCGTCCTCTGTCTTTACGCGATGGACGACATGACCGCCAAAAGCGGCAACATGGCGCTTAAAAGGATCGCACCCACGATCACGCACAGGACGGCGACCATCGTGGGCTCTATGATCGAAATGAGATTGTCCATGCGTTCATCCGTCTGCGTTTCATAATCCTCCGCAATCCGTTCCATCACGCTGTCCAAATTTCCGGATTTGAATCCGAGCGTCAGCATCCGCGCTTCCATCCCCGTAAATATCTGCGTCTTTACCGCGGATTCGGAGAAAGCTTCCCCGGTTTCAAGCAACCTTTTCAGCGCTTCGACCCGCTTATGCATATCGAGGTTGTCCATGAGCGGCAAGGTCAGTTCCACAGCCTTGTCCACATCCACGCCGCTGGCCAGCATCAAGGCCATGCCGGAGGCAAATTTTCCCGAAGCCATCTTGCGCGACAGCCGTTTGAACAGGCCTTGACCGGCGCGGCTCAATGCATTTCGGCCGCCCGGCGTCAGACGCATGGCGATGAGGATCGCCGCGACGACGGCGATCGCGACGATGATCGCGACGGAATACCGGCTGATGATGCTGCCGAGCGACATGGCGCCCGCGGCAAACGGCGACATTTCTCCGCCGAGCGACCGGAACACCTGATTGAAAATGGGCAACACTTTGACGACCAAAATCAGGATGATGGCGAATAGGATAAAAAGCATGATCGCCGGATAGGTGATCGCGCTCTGCACGCTCTTCGCGATGTTGTGTTCCCGCGCGTAGTACCTGTTCAAAGAGTCGAGCGCCTGATCGAGACGCCCCGACGCTTCCCCGATTTCAATCATTTGCGTCATGTACACGGGAAACACACCTGTGTCTTTCAGCGCGGAGGCCAAGGGATTGCCCAATTCCAAAGACTCCAATATCCGCCCGAGCAGCGCTTTCGCGGCGGGCGTTTCGGAATCGTCCCTCAGAATCATGATGCTTTCCGACAGCGGTATGCCCGTTTTTACGGTCAGCGCCAACTGCGCCGAAAACGCGGAAAGCTCTTCCGCCGAAAGCAGTCGCTTGTTGTTGCTCATTTTTCCCTCCAAATTTGACGTTGCGCCCATCCGTCGATTCCGTCGATCGCGCGCCGCCTTTCTCAACCATTATATATGATTCGCGCTCCAATGCACAAATTGCCCGTGCAAATTGTCAGTATTCGTAAAGCGGATTGTAGTTCGCGCCGTCTCCCACCACGTTGGGATCGGTCTTGCTGCCGCCGGCCGCAAACGTCGGATCCATGCGCGCCCATTCCCCGCCGTGGAATTCGATCATGCTCGCCACCTCCCCGGTTTCTTTTGAAAACACCTTGATCCACGCGTGGTACGCGCTGCCCGCGTATCCGATGATGAGTTTGCACGGAATCCCTTGGCTCCTGAGCATGGCCGAAGTCAGAGACGCGTAGTCAAAACAGATGCCTGTCTCGGACGAAAGGGTCTCGTCCACATTGGGCACATACCCGCTTTGCACGGTGGCGGCTTTCTCAAAATCATATGAGATGTTTTCAACCACATACAGAAAGATTCGTTCCGTTGCGCCAAGATCGCTTTTGACGCCCGCGCATACTTCCTGCGCTTTCGCCACGGCGTTGTGTTCCGCCGTATAAAATATATATTGGTTGGGTCTTAAAAACGGGGAAAATTCATCGGGCATTTCAGCCGCAACCGTCTGCTGCGCCGCTTGCGCATACTTGTCGCCGTCGACATTCGTGAACACGCCCACCTCGTAAGCGCCACTGCCCAAGGACAGGGGGAAAGCCTCAAATCCCGCATTGGTCTTCAGATCGTAGGTATAGGGGTCGCCGCCCGCGAAAGTGATGCGCACCTTGACCTTGGGATTGTCCCCCTCGTACTTCACCATCACATAGCCGTCGTTCGCGTGGGAAAAATCCACCGTGCAACCGTTCCCGCCGAACGTTTCGGTTCCCGGCGCCTCGCAGACCAATACCTTGGGCGCGTTATCTCTGTCGGGCGCGTCCGGATTCTCTTCGACGCTGGATCCGCCGCCTTCGATCACATTTGCGATACCGTCTATGGCGCCGTTCATTTTTTCACAGGAGGATAGAGCCATAACAGCGACAATTACCATGAAAGCAGGCCATATTCTGCAAAGCGAAACACGCATGAACTTCCCTCCGATTTTCAACTTTCCTTTTATAGTATACACGCGGATATTGGAAAAGCAAACAGAAAATGGAACGCGTGCAGACGCGTGAAGACGGGAAGCCGAAGTGCGGTTGCTGTTCGCGGGTTGGGCGGCGGCTTCGCGGGCGTCCGGGACCTGCGGCGCAAACCGGTCAACCCGCGGACAATCGCGAAGCGCGCGGCCGTGAGCGGCGACGCAAAGGTACGCGGCGAACGGGCGGAGGACGGATGCGAAGAAAAAGAAAAAGCTGAAAGCGCGCGCCAAATATGATAAACTGAGAAGAACGAACAAAGGGAATCGGGCGATGCGCGGTCGCGTACTGAAAATGCATATGCATATATGGGTTGTATGCGCATATGGGAAAGGGCACGATGAAAAAAAATCACAGGCGGCAGTTGTGCGCAATGCTGGCATTCCTGCTTGCGGCGATCGCGACTTTCGCTGTTTTATCGGCGATCCGCGCGCATCGGAACGACGCGGACGAGAGCGGACCTGAGACGGGGAAAACGGGCGCGGCGGAAGAACGGGCGGACATGTCCGGCGAAGACGGGGATGAGGCGCCGGCGCCCGACTACGGCGGAGATTACGGGCAATACATCGGGAAAGCCTACAAAACCGATATTTCAGCGTATCTGCAATACATCGAACCAACCGATTCGGATCCTTATCTCATGCTGGTCAACAAAACGCATTTGCTCGCCGAAAATTTTGTGCCCGAAAATCTGATCGATGTGAAAGCCACGCGGCAGGACGGACGGAAAACCCAGAGGATGCAGGAAGCGGCGGCAAAAGCGCTGGAAGCTTTCATGGCGGAAGCGGCGGCGGAGGGCGTCACGAATGTCACCGTCACAAGCGCATACCGTTCTTTCGCCGAGCAAGCGCAATTGTTCAACATGAATGTGGAGAATCATTTGGGGAAATTTTCCGATCGCGCGGAAGCCGAGGAATATGTGTCCACGTTCTCCGCGCGCCCCGGTACGAGCGAACATCAGACCGGCCTGGTTGCGGACATGCACAACCTGCCTTCTGCGGAACAATCTTTCGGAGATACCCCGGAGGCGGATTGGCTCCGCGAAAACGCCTGTCGTTTCGGTTTTGTCATGCGATATGCGCCCGACAAACAGGCGATCACCGGCGTAATATACGAGCCGTGGCATTTTCGGTTTGTGGGACGCAAGGCCGCAACCGAGATGTTTCTGTCAAACCGATGTCTGGAAGAATATTTGGATGAAGCGGCGTCATAGCATCTGCGGTTGGCGCCCAAAGGTTGGCGCCCAAAGGTTGGCGGACTGCGCCGCGGTTCGTCTCAAGCCGGCGCCGCACGGCAGCAGCGCCGCCCGCAAACCCTTGTGTCGTAAATTTACGCGGGACGGCGTCACAAAATTTGCGCGAAGCGGTTGTTTTTTGCCGCAGGATCATGTATTGTTAAAAGTATGTCAATGTATCGCGTGACCGTGCGCGGGCGCCGCAAAAAAGGCGCGCATTCGGATCGCGGACAGACCGGTTCCAAAGACGGGTCCAAACAGAGACAGGGGATTTCGTTTGCAGGGCAATATGGAAAAGTTGTACGGAAAACAACGAAAACGCAGCAGTGGTAAAGGAGAAAGACAATGAGCAGAGATGTGGTAATCGTCAGCGCGGCAAGAACACCGGTGGGTTCGTACGGCGGATCCTTAAAAGATATTCCGGCCGCCGATCTCGGCGCGATCGCCATCAAAGAGGCGATCAGGCGGGCGGGCGTGGATCCCGCCCAGGTCGACGAGGTCGTCTACGGTTGTGTGCTCCAAGGAGGCTTGGGACAGAACGTGGCGCGTCAGGCAGCCATCAAAGCGGGTCTTCCCAATGAAGTCCCCGCGATGACACTGAACAAGGTCTGCGGTTCGGGACTTCGTACCGTAAGTCTGGCGGCTCAGATCATCAAGGCCGGGGACGCCGACGTCATCGTGGCCGGCGGCACGGAAAACATGAGTCAGGCCGGATACATTTTGCCCAAAGCGAGATGGGGCGTCAGAATGGGCGACACGCCTTTCATCGACATGATGGTGAACGACGGTTTGACGGACGCATTCCACCGGTACCACATGGGCATTACGGCCGAGAATATCGTTGAGCAATGGGGTCTTACGCGGGAACAGTTGGATGATTTTTCCGCCAAATCCCAGCAAAAGACAGAGGCCGCCATCAAAGCGGGGAAATTCAAGGACGAGATCATTCCCGTGGAAATACCGCAGCGGAAAGGCGATCCGATCGTCTTCGACACCGACGAATTCCCAAAATCCGGCGTCACCGCCGAAGGCATCTCCAAGCTGAAGCCCGCCTTTAAAAAGGATGGGGTCGTCACCGCCGCGAATGCGTCCGGGATCAATGACAGCGCGGCGGCCGTGGTCGTCATGTCGAAAGAAAAAGCCGACAGCCTCGGCCTCACCCCCCTTGCGACCATCAAATCCTACGCGTCGGCGGGCGTCGATCCCGCGATCATGGGGATCGGTCCCGTCCCCGCATCCCGGAAGGCTCTTGACAAAGCCAACCTCACGGTGGACGATCTGGACTTGGTGGAGGCAAATGAAGCTTTCGCCGCCCAATCGGTTGCGGTCTGCAACGATATCGGTTTCGACCCCGAAAAGACGAACGTCAACGGCGGCGCCATCTCCATCGGCCATCCCATCGGCGCGTCGGGTTGCAGAATCCTCGTCACTTTGCTCTATGAAATGCAACGCCGCGGCTCGAAATACGGTCTTGCGACCCTGTGCATCGGCGGCGGTCAGGGAACGGCGCTCATCGTCGAACGGTAAAACCCGGACATCGCCGAGCGCTTAACGGATTGCCGCTTTGCCCACGGGCGGCGGCAATTTGTTTTGGGAAACGGTAAGGGATCCGGCGCTTTGCCCCGATGCCCGCCGGCCAACCCGTGAACAGTGACGGTTCGCCCGATGCCGCCTGTCAACGCAGGGTAAAGTTGAAATACTGCGGGAAAAATAGTAGAATAACACATGGTCGTCACAGGAAATGCGCCTGTCTCTCCCGCGCGTCGGCGAACGCGGCGGGGAAGCGCAGTGCATGCGGGCTTCGCGCAAGCCGCCGGAAAGGGAGAAGAAAATGGCAAAGAGTTCCCGGAGGATCGCCATCACCGAAAACGGACCTTACATCGTCACGGAAGATGTGCCCCTGAAACAGGCTTTCATTGAAGAGGATGCGGAAGGCAACAGTTTGGGATGGAAAGAAGGGCGCGCTTACGACACAAACGGCAAGGTCTATGCGCTGTGCCGATGCGGGCATTCCAAAAACAAGCCTTTCTGCGACGGTACGCACACCGGGATCGGTTGGGAAGGGAAAGAAACCGCGAGCCGCATTCCTTACGCGGAGGCGGCCCGCGTCTACGAAGGCGAAGCGGTGGACATGCTGGACAGGCAAGAACTCTGTGCCGTTGCGCGTTTCTGTGATGTGGTCAACGCATGGCAAATGGTGATAAAGTCTTCCGACGCGCATCCGGAAAACGAGGAAATCGCGACGCGGGAAGCCTGTGATTGTCCTTCGGGACGGTTGACCGTCAGAAAAAACGGTGTGGAAGTGGAGCCGGATCTTCCGCAGGAGATCAACTTGGTCGAGGATCTCCATTACAACGTCAAAGGGCCGCTTTACGTCAAAGGCGGCGTCACGCTTCAAAGCGCGGACGGCAGCGAATACGAGGTCAGGAACAGACGCGCGCTGTGCCGTTGCGGCGAGTCGCGCAACCTGCCTTTCTGCGACGCCGCGCATTTAAAGTGCGAACACATGCAAGGGTTGGACGGGTAGCCGCGCGAACAAAAAACAGCGTCCGCCGCAACCGCAACAAGGATCCGCGCGGAGCTTCGGCGGCGGGCAACGCGGGCGGAGCGTCGGCGGCGGGCAACGCGGAACATCGGCGGCGGGCAATGCGCACGGAGCGCGGGCGGCAAGAGGGAGAACGGAAAAAGAAAGTGAAAAGCGAAAGTACGCGGGAAACGGATACCAATTTCATTCACAATTTTATCGACGAAGACATCGCCAAGGGCACATACGGGGGCAAACCCATCTGCACACGGTTTCCGCCCGAGCCGAACGGCTATCTGCACATCGGACACGCCAAGGCGATCTGTCTCAATTTCACTACCGCCGCGAAGTACGGCGGCAGATGCAATCTGCGGTTCGACGACACGAATCCCGTCAAGGAGGATACGGAGTATGTGGACTCCATCGAGCGGGACGTCAAATGGCTGGGCTTTGCCTGGGACGGTCTGTTTTTCGCTTCCGACTATTTTGACGAGATGTACCGGTGCGCGATTTCTCTGATCGAAAAGGGCAAGGCATTCGTGGATGATTTGAGCGGCGAGGAAATCAGGCGTATGCGGGGGACGCTCACGGAGCCCGGAACGGAAAGCCCGTACCGCAACCGTTCGCCGGAGGAGAATCGGAAGCTCTTCGAGGAAATGCGCGAAGGAAAATACGCGGATGGGGAGAAAGTGCTGCGCGCGAAGATCGACATGGCTTCACCCAACATCAATATGCGCGATCCCGTACTCTACCGCATTTCCCACAACGAACATCACAACACGGGCGATCGGTGGCGCCTGTATCCCATGTACGACTACGCGCATCCCTTGGAGGATGCCATCGAGGGAGTCACGCATTCCCTGTGTACGTTGGAATTTGAAGATCACAGACCCCTTTACAACTGGGTTTTGGAATCCTTGGAGTGGCCGACGCCACCCCGCCAGATAGAGTTCGCGCGCCTCAATCTCACGAACACGATCATGAGCAAACGATACCTGAAAGAACTGGTGGACGCAGGTTTCGTGGACGGTTGGGACGATCCGAGGATGCCCACCATCGCGGGACTGCGCCGCAGGGGCTATACGCCGGAATCCATCCGGGAATTTTGCGAGCAGA
>JAISML010000225.1 GCA_031276775.1 Eubacteriales Family XIII. Incertae Sedis bacterium
TTATCCCCTCGACGAGCCGGATTATCTGCAAAAGAATGTCGATCAACTGAATAAGTTCGCCGCGCAAAAGGTTTCCGTCGGCAGACGCCTTTTTGAAGGCAAACAATTGTATGTCGATCTGCAGGAGGCGACGGATGAGGAGATCGGTTACATCCGCTGGAGCATGACGAATGAAGGTCAAATGTGGCTCTATCTGCAAAACATAGACGCCGCCGGCGTCGATCTGAAAAAGGTAAAACAACCGTTCACCATAAAGGACAAGGTTGGAATAGGCGCCTGCATCGAGCGGAACGCCGGCGTCTACGTCGATCGCCACACGCGAACCACCGTTGAACGTTTGTACGCGGCGGGCGACATCACGGGCGGCGCCGGTTTCATCTCCTCGGCGCCCTATGCGGTGGTGTTCGGATACGAGGCAGGCCTGCAGGCGGCAAAGCAAGCTGCGGAGACCGACGGACCCGAACCTGCGGACGAAAGCAGAACGGATCGCGTCATAGCCAAAATCGATGCGATCACGGGGTCGGGCGGCGAACATTGGAGAAATGTAGAGCAGGCGCTTCAGGGCGTCGTGACGGTGTTCGGAAGATATCCGCTGTCCGACGGCAGAATCGACGGCGCGCTCACCCTCATCGAAAAGTTGCGCGGGGACGCCGAACTGAAAGCGGAGAATCCGCACGAATTGTCCAGGGCGTTTGAGGTTTTGTCGCTGTTTGACGCCGCCGAAGCAATTTTCCGGGCGGCCAAACACAGAAAGACGAACTTGGGTCATTTCAAGCGCCATCCCGACGAGAACCGCAAGGTCTACGGCGAACGGATCGTACTCGACAACGACGGAAACCCTGTCACCGACGAAACGCGGGATGTCCCCGCGACCGAGTTTTACGCCCTGTACAAGGACAGTGCGGGAGTATACCGATTCACCGTCCATCGCACCGGAAAATGAAACATCTGTTGAAAGGAGTTGCATTATGAAAAGAACCACGAACATGAAAAGAGTCACGAAATTCCCATCCGTCCCTGTATTGGTGTTGAGCGTCTTGCTCGTCGCGTTGTCCGGTCTTGCGGGCTGCGGTTCAAAAGACACACCCGTCTCTGCGGGAGAGGAAGCGGCCAAGACCCTGCGTGTAGGCGTCATCACCGTTTCCGACGAACCTTTCGACCCCGCCTTGGTAAACCTCGATTATGTGGAGCAGATTCAGCCGCTGTACGACTCGCTTTTGAATGTTGACGAGAACGGGAACTATACGCCCGGACTCGCCGAGGAATGGTCGCTTTCCGAGGATCGCCTGACGTACACGTTGAAGTTGCGCGAAGGTGTGAAATTTCACGACGGTTCCGTTTTGACGAGCGAGGACGTCAAATTCACGTTGGAATATTATATCTCCGACACCTCGCGTCAGGCGGACGCGGTGTTGCTCAAGCGGTTTATCGCAAGTATTGACACTCCCGACGCGCAAACCGCCGTGATACATTTCACCGCGCCGTGCACCGAGTTCAACTATCTCCTGAGCGAAGGCAGCACCGGTTCGGGCATCATCATTCCCAAAGCTTATTTTGAGAAAGTCGGCGCGGAAGCCTTTGCGCAAGATCCCGTGGGGACGGGACCGTTCAAGCTCGAAAGCTTTGCCGCCGGAGACAAAATCGTATATGCCGCCAATGAGGATTACTGGCAGGGCGCGCCCGCATACGACAAGTTGATCCTTCGTCAAATTACGGACGAAAGCACCCGGATCGCGGAGCTTCAGGCGGGCAATATCGATTTTGCGCCCATCGGCGCGGCCAACGCGTCCATTTTCGAAAACAGTGAGGACATCGTGATCGAAACGGTGGATTATTCCTCGTCGCTTGCCGTATTCATCAGCGGCGGTTATCAGGACACGGGCAAGGCCACGCAGAATGCCGGGATCCGCCTGGCGCTCAGCGCGGCGATCGATCGCGACGCGCTTGTGGACGGTATTTTTGAGGGACAGGCAAAGGCGGCGGGCGCGTACGGCGTATTTCCGTTCACACCCGGCTATGAAACCGAGCGTTCCGTTCCCGCCCACGATCCCGAAAAGGCAAAAGCGTTGCTCGCCGAAGCGAATTACCCCGATGCATTTGAGGATCCCGTCGTCACGCTCTACGACGCGCCCGGCCGTGTCTACAGCACCGAAGTCGCGCAGGCGATCGCGGGTGATTGGGAAAGCGTCGGCATCCAAGTCGAGATCGTTTCCATCGATCCCATCACGCTTGGCACGGAATACACGACAAATCCCGCCAACGAAAGTTTCGCGGGCGCGGCCTACCTCTTCGATCCGCCGAGAAAATACAGTCTGCACGACGCGTTCGGACCGTTCTTTCCCTCAAATTCCTACTTCGGCCTGATTCAGGGCGACGATGTCCTGGACAAGGACGTCGAGGCGCTGCTCTCCCAAAACGATGCGGAACGTGCGACGACGGTTGTGGAAATACTTGACCGCATCGACGCTTCGGGCGTATCCATTCCGCTCGTCTACCCGAGTACAAACTACGCCGTCAGCAGCAAGGTAAAGTCATGGGATTCGACCGTTGCGGCCCACTATGGCAACTGGTTCTATCATTTCGAGTTAAACTGAAGACGGTGGCGGCGCACACATGAAATACGCGGTAAAAAAATTGGTACAATCGGCGGTGATACTGTTCTTCGTATCGATCGTGATCTTCCTGGCGGTCCGGGCAAGCGGCGACCCTTTGCAAAGCTTGCTCGACCCAAGGGCGTCCGATGCGCAGCGGGCGGCGTTGTCGGCAAAATTGGGACTCGACAAACCGCTGATCGTGCAGTACGGCATCTTCGTGTTCGACGCTTTGCGCGGCGATCTCGGGAACTCGCACAGCAGCGGACGCCCCGTCCTCGAGATCATAGGCGAAAAGTTGCCCGGGACGGTTGTTCTGTCGATCATGGCGCTGCTCATCGCGATTTTGTTCACGCTCTTGCTCGGCACCCTCGCCGCCGTAAAAAAGAACCGTGCCGCCGACAGGATCGTCGCCGTCCTGTCGGCGTTGGGGCAGTCGTTCCCCGTGTTCTTTGTGGGTATCATTGCAGTTCAGTTGTTGGGCGTCAAATTGAGGATCTTTCCGATCTCCGGCGCGGACACCCCTCTGCATTATGTGCTTCCGGGTGTGTTGCTGGGGCTTTGCGTGTCCTCGAGCATGGCGCTTGTCCTGCGAAACAATCTGCTTGCGGAACTCGAAAGCGATCACGTCAAATTTGCCCGTCTGCGCGGTTTGAACGAGCGAAGCGTCCTGTTCAGGCATGCGCTGCGCAACTCCTTTTCAACGGTACTGTCGTTGTCGGCGTTTATATTTGCAAACCTGATCACAGGCAGCATCGTCATCGAATCGGTGTTTGCCTGGCCGGGGATCGGAGAACTTTCCTATCAGGCGATCATGAAGCGGGATTTTCCTTTGGTGCAGGGCATCGTGCTGATCTTCGCCATTCTGATTGTATCGCTTTCCTTGTTGACGGACATCCTTCACGCGGCGCTCGACCCGCGCATCAGACTGGGAAAGGAGGAAATGCAGTGACAAACGCTGTTGCTTTAAAGGTGAAATCGGTCTTGGACGCGCTGAGGCATGTGCCGAAAATTCCGTTTGCCGTCGTCATTCTGTTTGTGCTCAACGGTATCTTCGCGCCGCTGATAACACCCTGCGATCCTGAACAAACCGCGCTTTCCGACAAATTTCTGCCGCCGTTTTTTATGCCGGGCGGCTCTGTCGCGCATCTGCTTGGCACCGACCGCCTCGGTATGGACGTACTCAGCAGGGTCATGTACGGGGGACGCATATCGCTGTTCATCGCGTTTCTTGCCATCGTCGCGGGCGGTTTGCTCGGCTCCCTGCTCGGGGTGCTCGCCGGTTATTACGGAAGGAAAACCGACAAAGTCATCATGTCCCTGTCGGATGCCTCCCTTGCGTTTCCAAGCATCCTGTTGGCTTTGCTGCTGTCGATCAGCATCGGGTCGGGCGCTGCGGCCGCCATCATTTCAATCTCATTTTTGATGTGGTCGAAATACACCCGCACCATCAAAACCGAGGTCGTCACCCTGAAACGGAAGAATTTCGTGACTGCATCGAAGCTGATGGGCGCCTCCGATTTTTTTGTCATCAAGCGGCACATC
This sequence comes from Eubacteriales Family XIII. Incertae Sedis bacterium, assembly GCA_031276775.1. Taxonomy (GTDB): domain Bacteria; phylum Bacillota; class Clostridia; order Peptostreptococcales; family Anaerovoracaceae; genus JAISGB01. The sequence continues at coordinate 4,137 of JAISML010000225.1, forward strand.
CTGCCCAATGTCGGCAACGTGATCATCGTCATGGTGTCCATCGAAGTGGGCATGGCGATTTTGAGCGAATCGGCGCTCAGTTTCTTGGGACTCAGCGTGTCGCCCCCAACGCCGTCGTGGGGGCAGATGATCTCGGACGGCAACAAATATTTTCTCAAGGCTTGGTGGATATCGGTTTTCCCCGCGATCGCCACGGCCGTGACCGTGCTGGCGTTCATTCTCCTCGGGGAATGGATGAAAAAGAGCTTGGGGGCGCGTGACGAATGAACCGTTTGCTTTGGGTTGAAGATCTGTCGGGACATATCGACACACCGAAAGGGAGATTGCACATCCTGAACGGCGTCAGTTTTTGCGTGCATGAAAACGAATGTTTTGGCATAATCGGCGAATCGGGTTCCGGGAAAACCATGACCGCGCTGTCGGTGCTCAGGTATGCCGAACGGCTGGGCTTTCAAATCGATGCGGGGGCGATCGTCTTTGAGGGCGAAGACGTGCTCGGTTTCAACAAACGACGCCTGCTTCACTACAACGGCGGCCGGGTTGCCGTCATCCCGCAGGATCCCATGACCTCGCTCGATCCGCTGTTCACCGCCGAAAGCCAGCTTGTCGAAACCTTGCGCACACACAAGAAGCTGACGGTGAAACAGGCAAAGGCGCAGGCTTACGCGATCGCCGAAAAGATGCGGATCGCGCCTGAAAAACTGAAATGTTATCCGTTTCAACTGAGCGGAGGAATGCTCCAGCGCATTGTCGGCGCCGCCGCGATCGCCTGTCATCCCAAAATGATCATCGCCGACGAACCCACCACGGCCTTGGATGTCACGGTGCAGTTGCAGTATTTGAAATTGCTGCGCGACATTCAGGACGAATACGGCGCCGCCATCGTTTTCATATCCCATGACATGCACGCCGTTTCCATGATCTGCGATCGCATCGCCGTCATGTACGCGGGTCGGATAGTGGAATGCGCCTCAAAGAACGGGCTTCTGCGCAATCCCCGCCACCCCTACACGCGGGCGCTCATCCGATCTGCCAACCTTTCCGGGGAGGTGCGCGGCAAATACGATACGATCGACGGTGTGCCGCCCGATCCGCTTGCGAAACCCGTTGGCTGTTCTTTTGCCGATCGCTGTCCCCACAGCATGCCACGCTGTTTTGCCGAAACGCCGCCCAAAACGACGCGCGACGATCACGAAGTCTGTTGTTGGGCATGTCAAAAGGATGAATCGAAGACATGAACAAAGAGATACACGCACTGGAAATCGACCATGTTTCCAAAACATACCGGAACCGCACGCTCTTGGGCAAGACCTCGGCCGTCAAGATCATCGACGACGTCAGCTTTGCGATACCGCAGGGAAAGACGTTGGGATTGGTCGGGGAATCGGGCAGCGGCAAATCCACCGTCACCCGTCTTGCCCTCAGGCAGGAGAAACCCACGGACGGCTCCGTTCGCTTTTTCGGCACGGACATTTGGCGTTGCGACAAAGAACGGGTCAGGGATTTCCGGCGAAGTGTCCGGATGGTCTTTCAGGATCCTTACAGCTCGTTGGATCCCAGGATGAAAGTCCGCGCCATTCTGTCCGAGCCCCTGATCGTCGCGGGCATGGACGACAAAGACGAAATCGAACGCAGATTGCGCAGGACAATGACCAAGGTGGGTTTGGCCTCAGACTACCTCGAGCGGTTTCCGCGCGAATTTTCAGGCGGACAACGGCAGAGGATCGCCATCGCCCGTTCCCTGATTCTGTCGCCCCGTTTGCTCGTTCTCGACGAACCGGTGTCTTCGCTCGACGTTTCGGTGCGCGGTCGAATCCTGAATCTTCTGAAGGATTATCAGCGGACAAACAACACGGCCTATCTGTTCATCTCACATGACATGGCAAGCATCGGGTTTCTGAGCGATTGCATTGCGGTCATGTATTTTGGAAGCATCGTTGAAATAGGCAGCGCAGACGATGTTTTGCAGAACTTTCGGCACCCTTACACGGAAATGCTCATTCATTCGAGCGTCGCCGCTTCGCTTTCGGACAGGGACGCCGAACCGCCCGCAGAATTGCCCTCGCATCTGAACCCGCCCGCGGGCTGTGCTTTTTACGGACGTTGCGCCTATCGAAAAGACGTCTGTTCCCACACCCCGCCGCGCCCCGCAGAGATAGGGGACGGTCATTTCGTTTCCTGCCATTTTGCCGAAGCGCTTGCCGCAGTGCGGGGCAAAGAGACGATCAGGCGGGACGGCGAACCCGAATACGCACTGTAGCGCGGAATCTTGGACGGTTGAAACGAAAGAACAAACGCTCCACCATTGAAATGGCAGCACACGGCAGCATCACGAAAAGAACAGGAACGGTAATGACATGTACGGACAAAATGAATTTCGCGGAATCGATCTTTTTGAAAAAACGTTTCGTCATCAGATAAGCAAAAGCGGTGAAATCGAGTCGCAGTCCAATCTGTTTCAGCGAAAGTTCGGCGGGGGAACGGACGAAAATCCCGTTGAGGCGGGCAGATACCGACTGATATGGATGCCCGGCTGTCCCCACGCCCACAAGGTTGTCATCACCCTCAGGTTGCTCGGCCTTGAGCAAGCCATCAGCATCGGCATGACGGGGATCTACCGCAGCGAAAAAGGCTGGGTGTTCGGCGAGCGTCCGGAAGATGTCGATCCCGTGTTGAAGATACATTATCTTCACGATATTTACACTCGTGAGGAACCGGACTACGAAGGACGCTCGACCGTCCCCATCATTGTGGACACAATCACCGGCAAGGGCGCCAACAACGATCATTTTTGGTTGTCGATCTACCTTTCGACTGCCTGGAAGAAATATCACAAACCGGATGCGCCCGATCTCTACCCGACGGATTTGCGCGACGAAATCGACGAGCTGAATCGATTCATATACGAACGCATCAACGACGGCGTTTACAACTGCGGTTTCGCCCGTTCGCAGGACGCGTACGATTTGGCGTATGAGCGGTTCTTTGAGGCGATGGATTTGATGGATGCGCGTCTGAAAGACCGCAGATTCCTCTTCGGCGATTTTGTCACGGACTCGGATTTGCGGATCTACCCTTCGCTTGCGCGGTTTTATATCACCTATTATCAGGTTTTCAGGGTCAACCGCACGCGTCTCGAAGACTTTGAAAATCTCTGGGGCTATGCCAAAGACCTCTACCGCATTCCCGAAATTCGCGACACCACGCATTTTGATCTGATCAAAAAACACTATCAGCTCTCACCGCATCTGCGCCCGCTGTGGGGCAATGTGAACGGCATCTGCGCCAAAGGCCCGGATGTCGGCATATGGGAGGAACCGCACGGCAGAGCGCGTCTGTCCGGTCATCCGGGAGAGAGATTTCTGCGCTGAGGTTTCAGAAAAAACGATGGGAAAAAACGGTTGCAAACACGAAGGAGGCCACAATGCCGGAAAACAGATACCATACCGCACTTGAATTGATAGGGAACACGCCGATGGTCAAACTGAACAAACTGGTCCCGCCCGGCGCGGCGGAGATCTATCTCAAGTTGGAAAACATGAGCATCGGAGGCAGCGTCAAAGATCGCATCGCCCTCCATATGATCGAACGGGCGGAACAGGAGGGCTTGATCACGCCGGGCAAGACGACCATATGCGAGTCCACCAGCGGCAATACGGGCATCGGGCTTGCGCTTGTCTGCGCCATCAAAGGTTACCGGCTGATCATCGTGATGGGGGAAAAGGCCAGTGTCGAACGGCGGCAGTTGCTTTTGGCCTACGGTGCGGAACTTGTGCTCGTACCGCCGTCCCCCGAGGGGATCTTCGCCGACTTCAAGGTTCAGGACGAGCTGTGTGAGAAACACGGCTATTTTTCCCTGCGTCAGTTTGAAAACAAATATAATCCGGAAACCCACACGCTTACAACCGGTCCCGAAATTTTGCGGGCTTTCGGAGGCAAGGCGCCGGACGCTTTCGTCGCGGGCGTGGGAACGGGGGGTACGCTGTCGGGTACGGGACGGTATCTGAAGTCTTTCCATCCAAACATCCGCATCGTCGCGGTCGAACCTGCAAATTCCGCAGTGCTCAGCGGAGGCCTGCGCGGTCCGCACACGTTGCAAGGCATCGGATCGGGATTCATCCCCGCCACACTCGACACCGGCGTCTATGATGAGATCATCACCGTCACCGACGAGGAAGGCGCTGAGACCACCCGCCGGCTCGCCCGATCGGAAGGCTTGCTTTTGGGATACACATCGGG
>JAISML010000034.1 GCA_031276775.1 Eubacteriales Family XIII. Incertae Sedis bacterium
TCCGATCTCGTAATTCTGATTCAGCATGACAAGGTCTTTCCACACCGCTTCGACGGAATGCGCGTAGGAAAACCGATCCTGCCTGATCTCATCGATCTGCTTCAGCAGAGGCTCCTCCATGATGTCCCTTTCGCGTTGCGTGAGACGAAACAGTTTCCTGCGCGCGATGTTCTGCGAAAACAGGAAATAGAACCCGATGCCAAATCCGGGCAAAAGAAAAAGAACCATGATCCACGCCAACGTGGCCGATGGATTTTTGCGCTCCAAAAATATGATTGTGACAGCGATGCATACATCTGCGGCATAGATGACAAACAACGCTGATCCTATTGACAGATCGGTGACAGACGGCAATTTCCCCTCCCGCACGACCGAGAACCGGCATCCCCGCGCAATATCCGAACGGTAAAAACAAATCCCGCAGCGCAAACACGCCCGCTGCGGGACGTCACACCGCGCGGCTCACACGATGGCATCGAGTTTCTGCGTCAAAAGCGCTTTGTCGATCACGCCCGTGACACGATCCGCCTGCGCGCCGTCTTTGAAAAACAACAGCGTCGGTATGCTCATCACCTTGTTGGACACCGCCAATTTGCGTTGCTCATCGATGTTGATCTTCGCGAACTTGATTTTGCCGGCATAGGTTTCGGCCGCCTCGTCAAAGATGGGGGACATCATCTTGCAGGGTCCGCACCAATCCGCGTAAAAATCGATCACGGTCGCACCGTCCGCAATCTCACGCTCATAATTGTCTTCCGTCAATACGATAATATTGCTCATAATCAGCCTCCATTCCCGCTCATAATACTGATACGGATGTGACGATCTTCAAAACACGGGGACTCTTTGAGAGCCTTTGTTTGTCCAATCATTTGTCAATTGTCGTATGCGTTTGCTTCCGCCGTCCTCATACTGTTTATGATACGATTATACACAAAAAAAGCATCGTTGTCATCTGCGCTTTCGTACCCGCTTTTGCCGTCCGCCTTTCGGCGCAGTTTGCCGTCGTGTTTCCGGGCATCACTGTTCACGGATGATCTTCCGCAAAAAATCGCGGATTCTCGGATGGGAAGGATTGACAAGGATGTCGTCCGGCGTCCCGTCGGCGAGGATGAGCCCCCCATCCATAAACAGGATCCTGTCGGATATCCCGCGCGCGAAATTCATCTCGTGCGTCACGATGATCATCGTGATCCGTTCAGCCGCCAAATTTTTGATCACGCCCAAAACTTCGCCGATCAGTTCCGGATCAAGCGCGGAGGTGGGTTCGTCAAACAACATGATCTCCGGATCCATCGCAAGCGCCCGGGCGATCGCGACCCGCTGCTGCTGTCCGCCCGAAAGCTGCCCCGGATAAGCGTTCCTCTTGTCGGTCAACCCCACCTTTTCAAGCAGGGATTCGGCTTTTTCCGCAGCGGCGTCCTTGGAGACGCCCGCAACCGTCATCGGCGCTTCCATGAGGTTTTCGATCACGGACTTGTGCGGGAAAAGGTTGAAATTTTGAAAAACCATGCCGAGCTTGCTGCATATCTTCAGAACCTTTTTCCCGGAAATATATTCGGAACGGCCGTCCGCGTTCTCCTTGGCAATGTACCGTCCGTCGATCCGGATACTGCCCCTGTCCGCCGTTTCGAGATGATTGAGCAGACGCAACAGGGTACTTTTGCCCGAGCCGGACGGACCGACGACGGAGAGAATCTCTCCCCGGTTCGCGTAAAAATCCACGCCTTTGAGCACATGCAGTCTGCCGAAAGATTTATGGAGGTTCGTCGCTTTTACAATTTCCGTTTGGTTTGCTTCAATACCGTTCAATTCTTCCACCCGATCGCGCGGCGCGCACAACGGTTCCCCGGAGGTTGTCCGTCGCTGTCACGATCATCGCCCGTCCGCGTGAATGCCGTTCATCTGATCGTGTAATACGCATACCGCTTTTCCAATTTCCGAAACACCTGTATGACGGCAAAGGTCATGAGCAGATAAACGAGCGCCGCGATCACGAGCGCTCCCACGTTGAAATCCCTCGACATCACACGGTTGGCGTTGCGCAGGATTTCCGTCACCGTAATGACGGAACAGAGCGCCGTATCCTTGATGAGATTGATCGCTTCGTTGCCCATGGGCGGCAGTATGATCTTGATCGCCTGGGGCAGGATGATGCGCTTCATGGTGAGCCCGGGGTTCATTCCCAGCGCCTTGGCCGCCTCGTACTGCCCTTTCCCGATGGACTGGATGCCGCCGCGGAATATTTCCGTAAAATAGGCCGCGTAGTTGAACACGAAAGTGATGTAAGCCGCCGTCTCCGGATCGAACGCGATGCGCCCGTCGCTGAGAATGCCCAGCCCGTAATAGGTGAAGAACAGTTGAAGCAACAGCGGCGTCCCGCGAAACACCCAGGTGTAGACGCCGAGCGCTCCGCGCAGGATCCTGAATTTGCCCAGCTTCCCCAAAGCGCACACGACGCCGAGCGGAACGGAGAACAGCAGCGTCACAAAAAAAATCTTCAGCGTGACGCCCGCCCCAAGCCCGATGTATGCGGTTATGTCCAACCAGTAGTCCATCTTCATCCGCGCGCTTTTTCGTCCCCGATCACCACATCGGCGCCGACATTCGCCCGATTCGCGCCGCCCATCTCACGACAAATCTGCCCGGGTGAGTTTCGGCACGTCCCTGACGACGATGTTGACGCCGAACCACTTACCCGATATCTCCTCTGCGGTTCCGTCTTCCTGCATGGCGTCCAACGCCCCGTCAATGGCTTCCCTGAGCGCAACGGAGCCCTTGCGGCAACCGATGCCGAAATATTCCTCGCCCAAGGATTCCGACAAAACCCTGTAGACGCCCGGTTCCTGTTGCATCACGTAATTGATGAGAACAATATCGACGGCCACGGCGTCGATCCTGTCGCTGCTCTTCAGGTCGATCAATGCCTCTTGGTAATCGTCGTACGCGCGCACTTCTTTCAGGGAAGCGCTGAAATCGGCGTCCGCGTTTATCAAGCTTTCCGCCGCGCTGTCCAGTTGCGTTCCGACGATCCTGTCCGACAGATCCGCCTTGGTCCGAATATCGGAATCGGACCGCACAACCAACATCTGTTCGTTCGTGAGGTAAGGCTTCGTAAATTCCACCTGTTTGTCACGGCTCCCGGTGATGGTGTAACCGTTCCAGATCACGTCGATGTTCTTGTTTTGCAGTTCCAATTCCTTGGCG
>JAISML010000136.1 GCA_031276775.1 Eubacteriales Family XIII. Incertae Sedis bacterium
CTGTGCAACAACAGTTTCCTGGGCCGCAGCGGATCGGGATTGTGAATGTTGCCGTGTTCGTACGGACTGATGTTCATGCCCAGGAGCATGAGTTCGCCGTCAAAAATCCTCGCATAGCTTTCATTGAGACTCGCTCTGCCCGCGCGCAACGACTTGATCTCCGTCCCCGTCAAAACGATCCCCGCTTCCAACTTTTCTTCGATAAAGTAATCGTGCCGCGCCGTTTTGTTGTTCGCCAGTATGTTTCGTTTCCCTGCTTTTTTCATCGGTCATTCCGCCGTCTTTGTCCGCTTGTCCGCAGCTCCGCCGTCCATCCCCGCCATGCCGCCATGCCGCTCCCTTTCATTTCACGGTTCCGAAACTGTCAAAGGGATACAGGCGGAAAAACGCTTTGCCGATCAGCAAGTCTTCGGATACGAACCCGATGCGCGGATCCCGGCTGTCTGCGCTGTGCTGTCTGTTGTCGCCCATAACGAACACCGAACCGCGCGGTACGGTAATCTCCGGCATCTCCCCCTCGGTGCGCCCGTCTTTCGTGTACGGCTCATCCAATTTGACGTTGTTTACATAGATGTACCCCTCCCGAATGGCGATGGTGTCGCCTTGCGTACCGATCACCCGTTTGATCAGATTCTTGGTCGTTCCGTTTTCACCTTGCAAATTGGAATGAAACACGACGATGTCGCCCCGTTTCACATCCCAAAATCTGTAGGCCTGTTTGCTCAAAAGGATGTAATCGTCGGGATGCAGGGTATTCATCATCGAGATTTCCCTGACGACGGTCGGCTTGACAAACTGCATGACGATCAGCGCGATCGCCAATGCGATGATGATGTCTCTTGCCCACAGCAAGACATTTCTGCTCATTTTTTCATTCCTTGTCTTCCCATTGCACCCATACCGGCATGAAAGGCATTTCGAGCGCCGCAACCGGCGTTTTGCCCTGTTAACCGTCCGCCCCGCGCCGGAGAGCTGTTTCGATGCGTTTCAAATTTTCCGGCAGAGCGCTCTCAAACACCCTGCCTGACAAGTACGCCAAAGAACCTCTTCCCGTGTTGATCCGTATCCTGCACGCATGCAGGAATTGCGTCGTCAATCCGAAGCTTTCTTCCATATGGGCATTTACGGCGCGATCCCCGTATTTCGCGTCGCCGACGACGGGGTGTCCCGCCTCCGCCATGTGCGCGCGAATCTGATGCGTTCTTCCCGTCACCAAGCGCACCTCAACCAAGGTATAGGCGCCCAACGGAGCGACGGGAAAGGCGACGGTTTCCGCCGCCTTTCCTTCCCCGCTTTCCGCGGGCAGAACGGCGACACGGTTCAGGCGCCTGTCTTTCAACATCCGATCGCGAAGGACGAGTTCCTCCGCAAGCGTTCCCTTGACGACGGTCAGATAAAATTTGTCCACATCGCCCGCAGTACGCATCATCGCGTTGAAGTCACGCACGGCGTCCGCCGTTTTCCCGAACACGACCAAGCCGGTGGTATTGCGATCCAGCCGATTGACGGGCGCGGGCGTGAAAACCGCCGCCGCCGTCGGCGCATAAGCGCCCGTGTCCGTGAGATAACCCATGACCTGATTGGCCAAGGTGTTCTTCTTTTCCTTGCCGTCCCCGTGCGTCAACAGACCGAACGGCTTGTCCACGACAAGAATGTTCCCATCCTCAAAGACGACACGGAACTGTTTTTTCGCTTTGACCGTCCGTTTTGCCCGCCGCATTGCCTCTATCGTCTCGTCCGGCAAAAAGAGATCCACTTCGTCGCCCGTTCGCAACATGACGTCCGCGCCGACTCTCTTACCGTTCACTTTCACATTTTTGCGAATCAGCCGATAGATCAAACCCAAAGGCGCATCCGCCAGATATTTGCGCAAAAACCGATCCAATCTTCGGTTTCCTTCGTTGTCGGCAATCGTAATCCTTTGCATAATAGAATATTATACACCATTGCCGCAGAATAGGAAACACCGCGTCCAAACGGGGATCTGCCGCCAATCCATTGAAGAAGGATGAGGAAGCGGATATAATGGACACAGGGGTGCAAACGGGTCGATGGGACGGCGGGACCCGGCATCCGTTTTGAATGCTCCGGAATCGGATTGCATCCCGTCCCACAGCGCCTGCCTCCGCACGCGGGCAATCCGCGCGCGGAAAAACGGTCGATCATACGGCGAGGAGACTTCATGACGAACGAAAAAAACGCGCGCAATCCAGTCTATGCATATTTTGACGCCCACACGCACCTGCGCGAAGAAACCCCGGACTTCTTCGCGATGCTGGCCGCAAACAAAATGGCGGTCGCGGCATCCGTTTCCCGACCTTTCACGCTGCCGGAAACCCTTGCGGAACACTTGGGTGCCGGCCGCATCTTCCTCACTGCGGGCATCCATCCTTGGGATGCGGCCGATGCGGACGTTCACAGTTTGGAGCGCGTCATCAAAGGCGCGAAAGGAACGGACGACGCGCCGCCGGACGCAATCGGATCGCACCCAACCGCAGATCTCGCCTACGGCGCGCTTGGGGAACATCGATCCGCCATCCGCGCCGTAGGCGAGATCGGAATGGACAGCGTTTGGTGCGACGTGCCCCCGGATGTTCAAAGGAAATGCTTCCTCCGACAACTGGATCTCGCGGAAGAAACGGGGTTGCCCGTCGTCCTGCACACAAAGGGCTGCGAGGAGGAAATCGCCGCGCTGATCCAACCTTATTCCGGACCTTTTCTCGTCCACTGGTACTCCGCGCCCACCCTCTTTCCGGGATATTCGGAAAAAGATTGTTTCTTTACCGTCGGACCCGACGTCGCGGTCAATGCGGCTGTGCAAAACATCGCGCGCGCGATCCCGGCGGATCGCCTGATGACCGAGACCGACGGCAGGGAGGCCGTCGCGTGGGCCACGGGGCGGCGCGTCACGGCAGAACAGCTGCCCGCCGTTTTGGACGGCGTCACAGAGTGCATCGCAGACTTGCAAAATTTGCCCGTGCAGGATGTCCGGCGGCTCGCCGTTCAAAACGCTTGCGCCTTTTACCATATAACCGTTGCGGACGCGGACGCCAACCCCTGATCGAAGACCATCTGCCGCCCCGCTACGCCGATCGCGTCCGCATCACCGTCCCGCAAAATACGCTTTTACTTCGCGCGCCGCCGATCGGTTCATGCCCGGGACGGCGCCGATTTCATCCTCTTCCGCCGCTTTGATGGCGTCGATACTCCCAAACCTGGCGAGCAAAGCGTTTCTTCTCTTTTCCCCGATGCCGGGGATGTCGTCCAATTGCGAACGGACGGCGGCCGATTTTCTCACACCCCTGTGGTAGTCTATCGCAAACCGGTGGACTTCCTCCTGAATGCCTCCGATGAGATGAAAAAGCGTGGGCGTCGCTTTCAGATCCGTTTCCCTGTTTCCGAAAATCAATCCCCTCGTACGATGCCTGTCGTCTTTGACCATGCCGGCCACATCGAGATCGAGTTTCAAGGCGCGCGTCACCTGCTCCGCCGCGCGGACGTGTCCCGCGCCGCCGTCCACGAGAATGAGGTCGGGCAACCGATCGAAGCCCTTGTCGAGCGCGACGCCCCGTTTCAACCGCCGATACAGCATCTCCTGCATACTGCCGTAGTCGTCCCCCTTTTCCTCGCCCCGAATTTTAAACCGCCGATAGTCGCTCCTGATCGGTTTGTTCCCTTCAAAGACGACCATCGCGCCCACATTCCCGGATCCGGCGGTGTGGGAGATATCGTAAGCCTCCAAGCGCAGCGGTCCGGAAGGCGTATCCGTTCTGCAAAGGACGCGGCAGAGTTCGTCGGTCAATTCCCGCTCCCTCTCCCGCTCGGCGCGCAGACGTTCGTCCAGGCGCTTCACGGATTCGTCGACGTCATTCTGCGCCAACCTCAGGAGTTCCCGCTTCTTTCCCCGTTCCGGCACGATGAGCTTTACCCCGCCCCCCAGGTTTTTGCTCAGCAGTTCTTCGATGAGCCCCTCGTCCGCAATGTGCGCTTCCAGCAATATTTCCTTTGGAATGATGGTCTGATTGATGTAGTATTGGGAAAGGAAAGCGGAAACGATCTCCGTCTTTCCGCTGCCCGCCGCAGCATCCAGATGATGCATTTCCCTTCCGACCAATCGCCCGTCCCGCACAAAAAAGACGGTGACCTGAGCGACGGACGCATCATTCGGTTCCGTGGACAGGATGACGTCCATGTTGCCGGACGACAACAGTTCCACCCGTTGCTTTTCAACGACGGAAAGAGCCGATGTGATGTAATCCCTGTATTTGGCGGCTTCCTCGTAGCGCATCGCCTCGGCGGCGGTCTTCATGCGCCCTTTGAGATACGCGATCACTTCCCTGTTCCCGCCTTTCAGAAAAGCGACGACGGAACGGATGTCCTTCATGTATTCATCCCGATCCGCCTGCCCGGAGCAGACGCCCCTGCATTTGTCGATGTGCCCGTTTAAACACGGACGGAAACCTTGCGGGAATTCGGTGTGGCTACACCGTTTCAGACGGAAAATATCCCGCAGCAGATCGATGATCCTGTTGACGGAAGAGACGTCGGCATAAGGACCGAAATACTTGCTGCCGTCGTTTTTCAGGATCCGCGTTTTCAACAGTCTCGGATACGGTTCACCCATGGTGATCTTGATGTAGGGATAGGTTTTGTCGTCCCTGAGCATGACATTGTATCGGGGCAGCCAGCGTTTGATGAGGGTATTTTCCAGCAGCAACGCTTCCATCTCCGTGCGTGTCACGATATATTCAAATTCGGCGATGTGCGTCACCATCGTCGCGGTCTTCGGATCGACCGCGCCGTGCGATCGAAAGTATTGCCGCACCCTCTTTTTCAAGGACGCGGCTTTCCCCACGTAGATGATCTCACCGTAAGAATCCTTGTGCAGATAGACGCCCGGTTTGTCGGGAAGCTCTTTCAGGTTTTCTTCTATGTCAAACATGCGGCGCGTTACCCCTCATACCACAGCGTGAACATGAAATTCAACAAGGATTCCTTGTGCGCGGCGTCCCACCTGTTGGTCGTCAGATATACGTCCATGCCTTCTTTGTGCAGGGTCTCGGCATACGATTTCAGGTTTTCCTCCTCGGATGCATACGGCAAAACGTCGCCGGCGTCGAAGTATGCGCGCACGGAGTTTTCAAGGGAACCGTCCAAGGAGCGCGTCGCGTCGAGCAACCACAGGATGAAATCAAGGGCTTTCCTTTGAACGTCCGGAGCGAACCGGGCGTTCACGCAAAACGAATGCGTGACACGCACGGGGATGGAACTGTTGACGACCCGCCCTTCCCGCACGCCGGGCAAACCGTTTTCCGCATAGGGCAGTTTGATGGGCAAAAGAACGAGATTTGCCGCCATGGCAGCGTTCAGTGCGGCGATCTCATCCAGGTCGCCGCTGTCCGTCGCCGCAAAGGCAGCCTTGCCTTTTGCAAATATATCCCGCACCTCTTTTTTGCCGTACAGCGCATCGTCAATGAATCCCTCGCCCCTGACGCCCGGCGCATATCTTCCCGCCATATGGGACGTGATCAGATCCAAGCCTTCGATATACACGCTCAAGCCCGGGCGCACTGCGTCAAATGCCCCGGCGGTCGTCGATTCTCCGTCTGCGTCCGTTCCGGCGTTCTCCGCCTCGGTTTCGGCGGACTGCGCCGCGCTTCTTCGCGCGGCTGCCCACACAGTCGGATCGGACGTGCTGAGCGCAAGCGAGAGGAGCTCGTTCACGCGGAAGTCCGCATCGCCTCCGGCAACGGCGAACACGCCGTTCAATTGCGCGGCATACGGCCCCTTTTCTTCCGGAAAGCCGTATTCTCTGCCGTTCAGCCGGAATGACGCCGCCGTCCCGCGCAGGATGTACGCGTTGAGCTTGTCGACAAAGCCGACCCAATCCTCATAGTCCGCGCTTCGCATGTCCGCGAGAAACGCTTCCGCGCGATCCTCTCCCACGAGATCGGAAATCAAGCGCTTGTCCGCAGCCCAACCGCTGCCCCGGAAGATGCCGGGGATGCTCCTGCCGCTCACCGACGGAAGGATGGAAGACAGTTCCGCCATGAAACCGCCCTCGACGATGTTCCCTTCGTTGGTGTTGGCCGAGATCAAATATGCCGCCGGCGGATTGCTCGACTCCAAGGCGCGCCACAGCGCGCGTTCATTGTCGTCGCCGGCTTCCGTGATGATCGGCTTTACGACGATGCCTTTTTCGGTTTCGTACCGGCTGATCAACTCGCTGATCTTGACAGGGTCTTCAGCGTTCCCGAAAAATACGCTGAAATCATATGTTTCCGTTTCCTGCGCCGCTTCCGTTTCGGTCGGCGGATCGCTTCGGTTGCATCCGATCAAAAGAGATGCCGCCAACGCAAGGCAGAGTGCGAACGCGACAGGGGTTTTTGCGTGTTTCATTTCGTATTCCCGATTCAAGCTGCTCATTCCGTCAATTGTCTTGCCCTGCCGCCGGTCAATGCTTGATACGCTTGACGCGCTTGACTTCCCGCGTAGCGCCATTGTACAATTTGCGGCGGCGCCGGTTGCGTTTTCGCAATTCGGCGCGGATCAAAACGACGGCAATCCAAACCGCCAGCACGGCGATGATGCCGATGACGATCTTCACGATCACGGACAGGACATTCCCGGTGGCCTTGATCATCTTGCCCAGTTCCGTCTTGTCCACCGCGCTTTCCGTGATAAGCGCGCTTTCTCCAAGTTTTTCTTCTCCCATGTAGGCGGTCGCGACGCCGACGACGGCGCCGGCGGTGACGGGCGCGTCCAAGGCGCCGGAACTCGTCACGCGGACGTCGAGCGCTCCTGCGGTAACGCCTTTCGGCACAGTCGCGTTCACATCCTGCGCGAACACCGCGTTTACCTGCTTGGATTTCCCGCCTTTCACGGGAATCTCCGCGATCTTCCCCCCCGTCGCGAACACGGTGATGTTCTCATAATTGTGAAAACCGTATTCGAGCATTTCGAGGGCGTCCGCATAGACCATCGTGCTGCCGGCGCCCATCACCACGGCGATCAGTTCCAAGCCGTTTCGCGACGCCGATGCGACGATGCAATTGCCCGCCTGCGCGGTATATCCCGTTTTGACGCCGATGGCGCCTTCGCAAAGAATGGGACGTTGCCTGTTGTATACCATCACGCTGCGGCTTTCATCGTAAAGCAAGCGGTTTGCGTTGCGGATCTGCCGCTCCTGTTGTTTGTTGGTCGCGGGCAGAATGTATTCGATCGCGCCGGCATACCGTCTGAAATGCTCGTTTTTCATGGCTTCCCGCGCAATGAGCGCCATGTCGTAAGCCGTCGAAACATGGTTGTCAACGTGGTTTCCGTTCGGGTTGACAAAGTGTGTGCCGGTCGCGCCTATTTCGGCGGCTCTGGCATTCATGCGCTCCGCGAACGCCTCCACGTTGCCGGAGATCGCCTTGGCGAGCGGCGCGGCGACGTCGTTTTCGGCGGGAAGCATGAGCGCGTACATCAGATTGTCAACGGAGATCGTTTCCCCCGCAAGCAGGTAAAGTCCCGAACCGTCGGTGGCGTAGGTCTGTTCGTCCACGGTGATCGCGTCCTCGGGCTTCAGGTTCTCCAAGGCAAGGAGCGCCGTCATGATCTTCGTCGTACCCGCAGGTTCGCGTTGCGCGTCCTTATCTTTTTCAAACAGGACTTTCCCGCTTCTCATATCCATCAGCACCCCCGAAGGCGCAACCACTTCGGGCGCGACACTGTAATCCGTCGTATCTTCTTCGGCATGAACCGCGGGATCGATGGGAGGGAAAGCGGACGCGATCCAGACCGCAAGCGCGAGACATACCGCCAAGGTCGCTCTGCGGCTTGCTCTTTTCCCGTCGATGTGGTTCCCGCGTTTCATCTCTTTGTCACCGTTTTCACCATCGAAGCCTTTGGCATGACCGCTGCGCAAGGAGCCGGCGGACGATCCCGCGATCGCGCGCCGCGTTTGGCACCGTCACGCGCCTGCGCATTCCCGTTGCATTCATCCTTTGCGCGCGCCGTCGCAGACGCCGCCCTTTCCGAAAAAACGCAACGCGAGTTCTTCGCCGGAGGCGAAATACAGACCTGTTTCCCCCGAGCGCTCCGAAAAGACTTTCTCCGTGCCGGCGCACGTTTCAGATGCGGAGTCGGGGGCCGGGGCCGGCGCCAGGTCTGCCGCCGCCCCGCTGTGGTTGTGGAAAACACCCACAGGGGGGGCCGGAAGAGTC
>JAISML010000141.1 GCA_031276775.1 Eubacteriales Family XIII. Incertae Sedis bacterium
CCAAAAATTCCTGAAGCTTGATGTATTCATAGAGCGCTTCATGCGTCCCAAATCCGTGAGCCTCCAAAACCGCGGCTTCCACGATCTCGCCGATCGTCCTTTTCCCGTCGATCCAATACTCGGTCTGAGATTCGATCGATCCCCAAAGCGCACCCTTCGCGAGTTTCTCGTACGCATCCCCCCTCTCCTTCGCGCCTTCGGTTTCCGCGACATAACCGTCAAGCCGCTCGAGGGGTCCAAGGTAAGTACGTCTCGGGATCGCCCTGTACCTTTCTTCCGTGCAAGCGGGAGGCGGATCCGAAATGTCTTTGTCGAAAGCCATTCCCGACGCGAGCGCGGCCAAACCGCCGAGCCTCGCTTTTTCACGCGCGGCGTCCGCGGAAAGCGCCTCGGCCGCCCCACCCGAAAAAAACCGCGCAAAGTCATCCGCCATCCCCGAATAAAATTTCAGGTAATGCCGAACCGCACGGGAGAACGCCTCATGATCGAGTTCGCCGGCAAACGCCCTGTTTACGACATCGTTCACGCGATTGACCAATCTTGCCCCGATCTCATTTTTGATTCCGGGGATGTCCTCCGGGGAAAGGTTCGCCAAGCTGTAGGCAAAAGCTGCCGCAAACGCGGTTGATTTTGCATGAACGAAAGGATCCAGGAGCTCGGGCTTGTCTCCGGAGGAATGATAGTATTTGTCAGGCATCTGTCCGACCATCGGCATGGGTACGCCCACAAGCGGATCGTTCCACACGGCGTGATCGCTGCCGCCTCCGTATTCCATGATCAGGGCGTTGAACAGCGGCGCATCGCCGTATTCGGCGGCGATCCTGACGTCCTTTTGCAATTCCCGCAGCACAATGGCGGCAAGAGCCGTCACAAAGGAGGATTGCGCATGGGGGGGCTCGCGCACCGCCAAAGGTCCGTTTCGATCATTCTGTGAGGCGCCCACCATGTCGAGGTTGACGCCCGCGAGTATCTTCTTTCTCTCCTCTCCGATCTGCGTGACATAGGCAAAAGATCCGAGGTACTCCGGAACCAAAAGCAACCGGACGCCGCGTTTCAGCGGGGGCAAAACGCCCCGTTCGGTCAGCTGTTTGAGTACGCGGAGCGCTTCCATGCCCGCCGCGCAACCCGAAAGATTGTCGTTGCAACTGTTTTGCGGATGGCAAAGATGCGCCACGATCAAAATTTCCTCTTCCGTTTCCCCGCGCAGCAAAGCCGTCACATTTTCAAACGTCCCTTCGCCAACCGACGCATCGAGATGCACGCGCACGTGGGTGGGTTCGCCTGCTTCCGACCAGCGTTTTTTGATGAAATCCCGCACCCTGTCCCCTTCCGCCGGCGTAACCGCAAACGCAAAGAGATGCCTGTATTTCGGATTGTGAATGATTTCCCAATACACGATTTCCTCAAAGCCGGGCTCCGCTTTGCCGCAGGAAACCAACCCTACGGCGCCGCGCTTGCCGAAGACCCACTCGACCTGCGACCAATGGATTTGGTAAAGGAATACGGCTTTCCCTTTAAAATCGATCCCCTCGTACGCACTTTCCTCCGTTCCCCGATCCATGAGGACGAGTTCGATGGCTTCCTCCGAATGAAACGCGCCGCTGTGCTCGTATATATGGGTTTTGTTCGCGTCGTAATCGGCAATTCTGCGGTTTCCGTCCTCCGCAAGTTCGACAAACCCGCCGAGGCAATTCCATTCGGGCGGCGCAGGAGCCGTCTGATAACGCAGGCCTTCCTTTGCGGGATAGGACAGGATTTCCGCATCAAAACCTTCCTCCCTGAGCGCATTCAGACACCACCCGGCCGCCTTGCGGAACTCCTCGGTCGCCTGATGGCGGGCATAGGGGGCGAGGTTGCGTACAATCCCGTCAAGCCGCCCCGGGCTGACCGCCCTGTGACACAATTGTGTTGTTTCCCGTATGGACATGTTCGATTACTCCTTTTGACTCATCAGATCCCGTCTTTTCCCCGACGCACGATCAGTTCCGCTTCCTCGAGAAGCAACAAATATTTGTACAGTGTTTCAAAATCGCGGGCGCCCTGACTTTCGAGAAGCGCGGCGTTGACGATCTCCGCGCACGTGCGTTTGCCGTCGATATAATATTCCAGTTGATGTTCGATCGATGCAATGCCGTATTCGGGCACGGCGCCGACATACGCCTCATAAGCTTCCTCTGATTTGCCCCGCGCACGCAATATTTTTTTCAAATCGTGGACGGGTCCCACAAACGTTCGGGCGGGCGTCCACGCGTACGCTGCGTCGTCCCAAAACGGTTTCGCGTTGGGATGCACCGGGATACGCGCGCCGGCGGCGAGTTCCGACGCTGTCTCCTCCCCGACGAGAACGGACAGCTGCAACGCCGCAGCCTCGCGCACGGAACTCTGCCCCCGGGCGATCAACTGCCGAACGGACGTCTCCTTCCCGGGGAAAAAACGGGTCAGATCGGCGACCGCGTCGACGGTGCGATCTATGATGTTTTGCGTATATGCGAGATACGCCTCCTCCGAAAACAGCGCGTCGCGGTATTGCCCGTACAGATCCGTCAAACGCAGGGACAGCATTTCCAAGACAGTGCCGAGGACGGTTCTGACGTCCCGCTCGGAAAGCGCCGCGAGCGTATAGGCGTAAACCGCGGCGAGGGTCGCCGATTTTGTCAGGATGAAAGGATCCAGGGTTTCGGGCAGATCGCCGCTCGTATGATAAAGAAAATCCGGCTCCTGCCCGAGCATCGGCGTCGGCGTACGCAGAACCGGATCGGAGAAGACCGCATGATCGCTGCCGCCGCGAAATCCCGTGAAGCAACCGGTAAACAAGGGGACAAATCCGTGTTTCGAGGTAATGCATTCGTCGTCCTGCAGGGTTTTGTGGATCGCCCACGCAAGGGCAGTGACAAAACTCGGCGCCGCGCCCGGCGTATCGCATATCGAAAGCGGTCCGTTGTGATTGTTTTGGGACGAGCCGACCATGTCGAGATCGAGTCCTCCCACGGCCTGTTCCTTTCCGCGCCGATCCGTTTGCGAGACATAAGCGTAAGAGCCGAGATACTCGGGAACGAGCAAAATGCGTATGCTGCGTTTTGGGACGGGAAGCAAGCCCCCCGCAATCGCCTGTTTCAGCGCGCGCGCCGCTTCCAAGGCTGCGGCCACGCCCGAGAGATTGTCATTGGCGCTGCCGCGCGGATGACACAGATGCGCGATCAGCAACACTTCCTCTTCCGTTTCGCCCGGGATGCGCGCCGTGACATTTTCAAACGTGGAAGGCTTGCGGTGCGCCTTAACGACGCAATGCGCCAAGACGGGCTTTCCGTTTTTGCCGCCTTCTTCGATCAGACGTTCGAGGCGTTC
>JAISML010000165.1 GCA_031276775.1 Eubacteriales Family XIII. Incertae Sedis bacterium
CCGAGGTGGGGCTTTGTTTGATGTTGAACGCGCCGGACAGTTTTGTCCATGCCCCGGGCGCCGTGTCGCCCGCGGACAGCGTGATCCATTGGGACGGATACGGGTTCCCCTGCTCCGTACCTCCGTAGCCGAATACTTCGATCATCAATTCCGCCCTCGTGTTCTCAAGCGAGGAGGCGTAGGCGGATACCTGATAGTCCCTGCCCGAGGCAAACCTGTAGCCTTCGACATTGTACGGGGCGCGGTGCCAAAACGCGTCTCGCCCGGACACGAGCAAACTCGCCGTCCCGGAATGGCTGTAGGTCGTCACCTGGCGGAGCGTGACGCCTGCGGCGGCCGGATACCATTTGTCGACCGCATAGTCCGACGCGAAATCATTCGCTTCGATGGAAGCGTTCCGGAACATGTTCCCGGCGTCGTCTTCCGGATTGGGCGCGCCCGTGTGACCGCCCGGTTTTTTCGGCGCGGGCCGATCGACTTCCTCAAGAAGGAAACTGTCCGCGTACATGTCGGGTCTCAGATGCTTGGATTCGTCCGCCTCCCCCACCAAAATGCGAATCTCGGAGAGTCCGTGGACATTCACCAATTTAAACGATGGAAGATCCTCGGCCGCCGCGAGGGCGGACATCTCGTTCAGCTGCGCGAGGACGGGGGAAAGAATGCTGAAAGAAGCGGGCTCCGACAGAGGGAACGGGGGCGGGGAATCGAAGCCTTCCGGACCGTAGGTTACGGTGAGATCGAACTTCCCCGGATGCTCCGCGTTCGGCGCGGAGGTTATCCTGAAACTCCCCCCGATCCTGTCCCATCCGCCCGTTCCCGTCCCGACGGGCGGGAAGCGCATCAAACCGTTTGGATACGCGTCGCCGAGGAGACCGCCTCCGTAGCCGTACACCTCGATGGACAATTGCGCGTTCAAGGCTTCGCGCGCGGACACATAGCCCGAAATATTGTAATCTTTGAGCAGGGAAATTTGGGAACCGTTGATGCTTTTCCAAGCCGAAACGGAGGAATTGACGCGGTCTCCGATCCTGAGACTTCCGCTCCCGCCGTGACTGTAGTCGGTCAACCGCGCAAGCGTCCCGACGCCGGGCAGGGTGTACCATTTGTCATGCGTCCCCCAATCGGCGGCAAAATCATCGTCTTCAAACGATGCGTTTTGGATCAGATTGCCCTGCGTGTCTTGGGTGTCGCCGTATGAACCGATGCCTGTGGGCCGGTCGGGGATTTCGCCGGATTTCGGCTTCAGCAGGAAGCTGTCCAACCAGAGATCGTTGGTGTCCTCCGTGTTGAAATACAGCTGCAACGAGAGATTCCCGTCCGCGGCCAAAAATTTGTGCGTCGCCCTGCCGTAGGTGAGCGTGTATTCATAATCCCCCGCCGTGGCGGTTGGTTCACGCGTAAGCATCAGCTCCGAGGAAAATTCGGTCCATCCGTCCGCGCGCTTCACCTCCCGCCACAGCGACAGGTTTACGGTTGCGCTTTTCCAATAGATGACGGAGTCCCATGCAAGGATCTGCATGCCCATCAGCGCCCGCGTGTCGTCCGGAACGCCGATGAAACCGCTGACGTCGTATTTTTTGCCGAGCATGAGATCGGCTCCATTGATCTTGTATCTCGGACTTTGGGCGCCTGTCGTGCGTCCGGTCATTTTCAAGCTGTGCGCGCCGCTGTGGCTGTACGTATCGTCGCGCGCAACGGTGGGTCCGGAAGCGCTCGGATACCAGGTGCCTGCGGCAGCCGCGGCCGGAGTTCCAAAGTTCCCTTCGTTTTCAAAACTCGCGTTGTTGATCATATTCTCGGGGTCGTCGGCGGGGTTGGGCGCGTTCGCGTGTCCCGAGGGCGGCGCCGCGACCTCCGGCTTGAGCAGAAAGCTGTCCAAATACAGGTCGGTGCGGGGCGTCGCCTCGCCGTAGGCTTCCTGCACGTAGATCCGGACGGACGACAGCCCTTTCACATGCGTGACCGTGAGCGGGGACGCCAAACCCGACGCGTCGTGCGTGATCTCCAGATCGTAGAAGCCCTCGTCCGCGTTGGCGACCTGCTTCACCTTGAACGTGCCGCCCAAAGCCGCCCACTGTCCGGGCGCGGTATCGACCGCCGGCCAGACGACGGACGCGGACGGGTAACCGTTGCCGTCGCCTCCTCCGCCGTAACCGAAGACCTCCACCCGCAATTCCGCCCTCGCGGCTTCGAGTGAAGACGCGTAGCAGGAAAGCTGATGGTTCTTGTTTTGCGCGAACTTCCCGGGCTCCACGTTGTATTCGGCGCGATGCCAGAACAGATTTCGCCCCGAGACGCGCAAGCTCGCCGCTCCCGAATGGCTGTAAGACGTGTCCCGCGCAAGCGTGGCTCCGTTGGGGTACCACTTGCCGGTCGTCATGCCGGCCGAAAAATCGTCCGCTTCGACGGAAGCGTTGTTAAAGATGTTGTCGGGATCGTTGGCGGGGTTGGGCGCGTTCGCGTGTCCCGAGGGCGGCGGCGCGGCGGTTTGTTTCAGCAGGAAGCTGTCGATCCAAAAGTCGTCCGTGCCGGCCGTGTTGAAATAGAAATTCAGGAGAAAATTGTCGACGCCCCTAAAATCCTGCGTCTGCCCGCCATAGGTCAGCGTATAGGCATACTCGTTTCCGACGTCGGTCGTCGCGCGCGCAAGGCGCAACGTCGTGGCAAACTCCGACCAATTGCCCCCCGTCACGGTTTTCCATGCATTCAAAGTGATGAACGCGCTTCTCCATCCTTCGCTTGCGTTCCAGTAGATGATTTCCATCCCAAAGAGCATGTCCGTGTTGTTCACGGCATAGGCAAAGCCGCCGAGATCGTAATCTTTCCCGGGTACGAGATCGGAACCGGCGATCCGATAGACCGCACTGTGATAAGTTTCCGTGCGCCCGGAAACCTTGAGACTGTATGTGCCGGCATGGCTGTACGCGGTGTCGCGCGTGAGCGGACCGGAATAGTTCGGAAACCACTTCCCCGCAGCGGCGTCCGTTTGGATATGGGCGTCCTCCTCAAACTCCGCGTTTTGGATGAGATTGCCCCCGATCTGATCGGTGCGCCCGTCCGCCGCGTAGACTGCTCCGGACAACGGCGTCCCCGGGACGCAAGGGATGAACGGGATGAGAAGCGCGAAGATCAGAATGCCGACCATCGGCTTTGACGCTTTGCCGCGCATGAGCGGATTTTTGTTGTGATACATCGTTTCCACCTACCCTTCCTTGAAAATCGAAGCGCCGAATGCCTGCAGACCAAGGATCCTTTCCCTGCAAGCTTGTGCAAAATGACTCTTTGTTTTGAACGTAACGTTTCGGTGTCACGCGCAAAACGCTCCCGGATATGTCTGTCGTTCTGTCTGCCCTGCGCTTACTGCGCCGCCTTCCATGCATCCAGCTGTTTCTGCATTTCCCCGATGATCTTGTCGGCGCCGCTCTCTTTCAGGCGCGAGAGGAAAGCCGCCAGCCGTTCATCGGTCTTTTCCTGATAAACGCCGCTGACCAAGGGATACCAGAATTCCGTGAAGACCGCTTCGCAATTGGATATCTCCACGCGTACGGGTTCGGGATCGAAGACAAAGCCGACGATGGGCGAATACTCCGCTCCGTCGTTGATCCCGTCGGTCTGCTCCCACACATCGTCCGGATAGCCGGGCAGGAGATAGGAATTGAATTGATCCCCAAACTCCCACGCGATGTTTACCGCGTAGCCGGAATCGATGATCGGTTCTATCCTGTTCTCCCCTGTTTTGCGGTAATGCTGTCCTTCGACGCCGTAGCAGATGAGATTGTACAGCTCTTTGTCGGTGTTGAGCAGTTCTATGAATTTGATCGCGCGAATGGGGTTTTCCGATGTCGCGCTCACGCCCGTCATGGACGAATGTATCCAGTTGGACTACATATAAGACGGTCCGATGGGAAAACAGATCGACGCGCGTCCTTTGCGCCGCAGCGTATCCTCGCCTTCCTGACTCGGTTTCCACGTGGATGAAAGCAAACCGTACGATTTGGAAAAATCGAAAGCGGCCGTCAACGCGTCGGCGGGGATGTACCCTTTTTTGTACCAGTCCACGCTGTATTTCAAGGCGTTCCTGAATTTTTCGCTCTCAAATTGATTGATGACCGCCGGTTTGTCCGCAGACACATCCACCACACCCGGGCAGGACGCGCCGTTGATGTCGTCGAAGCCAAAAAAGGCGATCAGCCCCTGCGGGTCATAGCCTTGCGTGATGTTCGCGCGGTCTGCGCCGTTGTTGTAACAATAGGCCAAAAATTCGGTAAAGCCGTCCAAGGTTTTAAAATCCTCCTGCGTCATGCCGGAAGCCTCGTACATCGCCCTGTCCAACGTGACGCCCGGAGTGCGGGCCATGATCTGCCGGTTGATGCTGCCGTAGATCCGTCCTTCCACCCGCGCGGCGGACCAAATGCGCTCATCGTAGAGCGCCCAAGTCTTCGGAGCGTATTCGGGCAACAGATCGGTGATGTCCCAAAACCCTTCCAACCGTACATTCTTGGCATAGTTGTTCATCCAAGGACTCGTAAAACAGAGATCGAATTTGTCGCCCGCGTTCACCACCAATTGCATGCGGTTTTCATAGTCGCCGACCAGAACGGGATGAAGCTTGACGGTCGCGTTGATCTTTTTTGTCACGATCCTGTTGATCTCCGCCTCCACCAACGACAGGTCTTTCGGAATGCCCGCCGCCTCCACGGCGATCCAGTAGTCGATCTCATAAGGCTGCGATTCATCATCGGTCAAATTCCCCGATCCGTCGTTGATCGCGACGCCGCCTTTGTCCCCCGAACAACCCGCGAGCAGGAAGCAAAACATACAAAGGCAGAACGCTGCCGCCGCTTTCTTTTTTGTGATTCTTCCCCGCATCATAACATACCTCCCCTAAACAGTTTGTGTTACTCTTTCAGCGCGCCCGCGGTCAGACCGCGCACAAAATATTTTTGAAAAAACGAAAACACGAACAGCATCGGTCCCGTGGCGATCACGCACATCGCGAACATCAGCGATTTGTCCGGCAGATCGGCCGCCGAGATCATACCGCCGCTCACCACCGCGTTCTGCTGTACATATTGAACATAGTTTACAAGTTGGTTGAGCAAAAGCTGCAACGGGGTGAGCTTCGGATCTTCGAGGAACAGGAGTCCCGTGAACGTATCGTTCCAATAAAGCAGGATGATGAAAAACGTCACCGTCGCAATGCCGGCCTTGGACAGGGGGATGCCGATCCGAAACAGCATCGTCCACTCGCCCGCCCCGTCGATCACGGCCGATTCGTAGAGGGATCGGGGCACGCCCTGAAAAAACACCCGCATGATAAACACATTCCCGGGCACGATCAAAAGCGGCAGGATCAACACCCAGATCGTGTCGTAAAGATGCAGATAGTTTTTCAGCAGGAGATAGGTGGGCACCAGACCGCCGTTGAAAAGCATGGTGAAAAAAAGATAGAACGACATGGGCCGCCGCCAACGAAAATCCTGCTTGGAAAGCGGATAGGCGATCAGCACCGTCAGCAAAAGATTCAAGACCGTACCGACGACGGTGACGAATACCGTAACCCCGTAGGCGTTCAGGATATCATCCGGATACTGAAAGGCGTAGCGATACGCTTCGAGCGAAAATTCGCGCGGAAAGAAACCGATGCCGTACTCTTTGAGCGCCTCCTCGTCGGAAAAGGAGGAGGACAGGACGAGCGCAAACGGCAGGATGCAGAACAGGACAAAAGCGATGAGCGCCGCGTATATGACAATGGATGACAAGGTGGGTTTCCTTTTGTGCATCATCATCCCGCCTTCCTAAAACAGCGCGGACTGCGGCTCGAAGCGTTTGCTGATCCTGTTCGCCGCGACGCTGAACACCAAACCCACCACCGACTGGAACAGTCCGATTGCGGCCGCAATGGCGAAATCCCCGTCCTGACTCAAGGCGCGGAACACATAGGTGTCGATGACGTCCGTGGTCGGAAAGAGAGGCCCGCTGTTGCGCGTCGTAAAGAAGATCATGTTGAAATCGCAGTGTATGATGTTCGCGAACGACATGATCGTAAGGACGAAAATCATGGTTTTCAGGTACGGTACGCTGATGTAACGCATCTTTTGCCATCGGTTCGCCCCGTCGATGTCGGCAGCCTCGTAGACGCTGCGATCGGCGTTCATCAGCGTCGTATAATAGATGATGCCGCTGACGCCGCCCATCTTCCACGCGTTTACGAGCGTCAGAATGAGCGGCCAATATTTGCTTTCCATGTAGAACGCGACGGTCTCTCCCGTCATTTTTTCGATCAGCGCCGTGACGAAGCCCGCGGAATCCAGCATGCTCAGGAGGATCATGCCCGCCAACGCCCATGAAATAAAGTACGGAAAGAAAAACGTGGTCTGCGAAATCTTCAGGAATCGCTTGTTCGTGACTTCAAACAGGAACAGACCAAGGACAACCGCCACGATCAAGCCCGTGGAGATGAACAATATGTTCAGAAACAGGGTGTTGAAAAGGATGCGGTAAAAGTTCGACGACGCGATCAAATAGCGGAAATTGTCGAAACCGACGAATTCGCTCAAAAATCCCGTCCTCGGTTTGTAATCCTGAAACGCGATGACGATGCCGACCATGGGAAGATAGGAAAAGACGAATATCTTGATCAAAGCGGGCGAAGACATCAGCAAAAGCCGACGGTCGGATTTGCCGTGCAGCATGCTGCGTTTTTTGGATTTTGACATCGTTTTTTTCATCGTCTCATCCTCCCGTCGCGTTGCGCCATCAGACAACTTCAAGGTACTCTTTCGTCAGTTCCGCACCGGGGATCCCGTTCTTTTCTTCCAAATACAGGAACGCGGACGATGCGATGTCATCCTGCAAAGGAAGGTATTCCTTTCCGGTTTCCCGCCATCCCAGCGCCTGCACCGTGACGCGCAGATCCGTTTCAAAACAGATGGTATCCGGAATATGCCAACGGTACATGCCAAACCGCTGCTGAGAACGATAAAGCCCGTCCGGACGGATCACCTGCGGCAATCCCAAAAACGCGGTGGAATATTCCCTGTACGCCCCGCCCATGTCAAAGTTCCACGCGCCGCCGAAGTAGTCTTCCGTGCCGGTGCCGCAGACGGTGGGGAATTCATCGTCCCCGTCGATATAGAATTTGACTTCGCCCTCGCCCCACCAACCGTTGCTGTTCGACTGCCACGCGAGGTAGGCGCCGACATAATGGCCTCTGCCCCTGACGCCGTCCGCGATGGTGTGGACGGATTTGTACGGAAGCGGTTTCGAACGGTTGAACACCGCGTGGAAATACCCCGTTCGCTCCGGCGGATCGCACAAAAGATAATCCACCTGGTAGTAAACCACGGCATCGGCGTCGGACAGATTTCGAATCAGCAATTGCGCCCTTTCAAAAAAAGGCATGGGAAAATAGGAATTGAAACCGCCCGCGGGATTCACCGCGATCGGCAGCGAGTTGACCAAGGCGAGATCGCACCAACCGTTGCAGAAGAAATCCCCCACGGGTATGCGGACGGCGGGCGTGGCGGCGTCGTCCCAATAGAATTCAAACACGAGCGAGCGATAGCGGGCGGGTTCCGTCGTCAGCCATATATGGGAAATTTTACCCCTTCCCTTGACGTCCGCGAGGATACGGGAACTGTCCGCGGGAATCACGATGCTGGGAGAGACTTTCCATCCGACGCCGAGTTTCGACGCCGGCAGAACGCCGGTCCCCGTTTCGGCTCTGCCGCCCATCCCTTTGCCGCCCGTGGGATTCTCCGCACTGACAGAACGGGACTTCGCGCCCGAAAGTTGTGTGATACCGTCCAAACCCCATTCAAACCCTGCCGTCATGCTCAAACATCCCCTCTGTTTTGATCCGGATTCGTTCACGCACCGAGCTTCCGCAACGAAAATTCGCATCTATAGCGTAACGTTTCGCTCTATTAAAAGATACCACATCCCCGCCCGCTTGTCAATCATTGTGTTTTGTGCCAATCGGATTGTTTTGATTTGTTGTTGTGTTGTTACCGCGCAAAAGTTGACGGAGTGCGCTGCGGCGGTGCGATGTTTTTCACGGAATTGCCGATGCTCAGCCGGGCGGAAAGAACGAGTTCCTGCCGCGCATATTCGTCCTTGCCGGCATGCAGGCGTCTCAGCATGATTTCGGCGGCCTGACGCCCCAACTGTCCGATCGGCTGCGTGACGATCGTCAGGGACGGCTTGATGATCTTCGCCCAGTCGACACTGTCAAACCCCACCAACGATATGTCCTCCCCGATGCGCATGTTGGATTCGTTCGCCGCCATCAGTACGCCAAGCGTCGTATCGTGGTTGGTCGCGTAGACCGCCGTTATGTCCGCGTTTTTCGCCATTAGCTTTTTAAAACCTTTGAAACCGCCCTCCACGGAGTATTCGCCGCGCACGATGAAATTTGGATTCACGTTCAAGCCGTGTTCTTCCATGCTTTCGACATACCCCTGAAGCCGGCGTTCGGAGGTGTATATTTCCTTGGCGCCGACGATGATACCGATGTTTTTGTGTCCGTTGCCGATGAGGAAGCGGGTCGCTTCCCGCGAAACGCTCACGTTGTTGACGGATATGCTGTCCACCCTGCCCTGAAGTCTGGGGACAAGTCTGTCCACCAAAAGCACGGGAACGTTCCGCTCGATCGCGAAATCGAGATGTTTCCCTTTGGAACTGACGGGGAAACTTACGATCCCGTCCACTTTCTTGTGCAGGAGGAATTGAATCGACTCAATCTCAATCTGTTTGTTGGACTGGCAATCGTTGATGATGACTGCGTACCCTTGCGCTTTTAAGACGACTTCCATCGCCTTTATGACCTGCGTGAAGAAATTGTCGTCCAGTTCCGGGACAACGACGCCGATGGTTTTCGTTCGCCGCGTTTTCAGACCGCGGGCGATCTCGTTGACCGAATAGTCCAATTCCTCAATCGCGTGCTCGATGATCGTTTTGTTCTCCGGCAAAACGTTGCCGCCGTTCATATACTTCGAGATCGTCGCCAGCCCCAGACCTGTTTTTTTTGAGATGTCTTTCATTGTCGTCGCCATGTGTCATCCCCTTTTTGCGCAAGTGCATTTTTCGATCCGCCCGCAATATTCGATCCGTCTGCAATACATGATACCGCATACGCAATACATTATACCGCAAAGTCCTTTCCGATTCCGGGGAAAGTTGCGGGACGCGGCAGGAACACGGCAAAAAAAGGTTGCCGGTCAAGGGTTGGCGGGCTGCGCCGGACCCTTGGCGGCAACAAAGAAAGAGGGGAGCGTCGCTCAACCGTACAAGGGTCCGTAATTCTTGCAGGCGCGATAATCCGCGCTTTCATGGTCTTCGGTTCCGAACTCGTTCCAAGCGCTCGGCCGGAA
>JAISML010000169.1 GCA_031276775.1 Eubacteriales Family XIII. Incertae Sedis bacterium
CCCGGCGGAACGCTGTGGAGACTCTTTCCCCCCCATACCTACACGCGCACCCACGCCCTGCACGACGAATTTGCGGAAGCGTTGGGGTTGGCCGACAAGATCGTCATGGCCGAGATATACGCCGCGCGTGAAAAAAACATCCACCAGATCAGTTCCAAGACCATCGTATCCGAGATCAAGAAGCGGAATCCCTCGAAAGACGCATATTATTTCAAAGACTTTGAAGGGATCGCGAATTTCGTTCTGAACAATGCGGAGCGGGGGGATCTGATCATCACCATGGGCGCCGGAGACATATACAAGGTCGGAGAACTGATCCTGCAACTCGACAAAGATTCTTACATGAAGTAACGTCTTCGGATCCGTTGCGGCGCAAGCGCGCAGGATCGCGCGGGAGCTGAAAGTCTGCGGACGCAACCTTTGAAATGATCGGAGATGTTGGGTGATGGTATTCCGAAAGGAGCGACGGTACGGATGTCGGGAAACACGGCGCAAATTGTTGCGCGATATGAAAAGGCCAAAGCGGAAAACAGGAAGAACAACTTGATGTTCGCCGAACGCGGCGTCGAATTTTCGGACATCGATGCGGCGTATATCGATGCGCATGCGCACATCGGAGCGGGTACGCGCATCGGACCGTGCGTGACGATCAAAGGAGATGCGAAGATCGGCGAAGACTGCATCATCGAACAGGGTTGCCACATCGAGTGCGCGCGCATCGGCGCAGGGTGCGTCATCGGACAGCATTCCAGGATCATCGGATCCGAGATCGGAGACGCATGCAATATATTGCAGTCGGTCGTGACGGAAAGCGTCGTGGGGAGATCCGCATCCATCGGACCGTTCGCCTATCTCAGACCCGGAAGCGAGGTGGGGGATCACGTCAGGATCGGGGATTTTGTGGAGATCAAAAACGCCCGCGTGGATGACGGCACGAAGATTTCCCATCTGAGCTATGTCGGCGACGCCGATCTCGGAAAAGAGATCAATGTCGGCTGCGGCGTGGTGTTTGTGAACTATGACGGCAAAGAAAAGCACCGCTCCTCTGTCGGGGACGGCGCTTTTATCGGTTGCAATGTCAATCTTGTCTCGCCTGTGCATGTGGGCGAAAACGCCTACATCGCGGCCGGGACGACCGTGACCCGCGACGTGCCCGCCGGCAGTTTGGGCGTGGGCAGACCAAAGGAAAGGGTTGTCGAGGGTTGGGTGGCGCGGAGAGGTTTGCTGCGCGGAAACATCAAAGAAGATCGGTGAAAGGAAGGGAACATGAAACACGGGGTGTATCACGATTACAAAGTCTTTACGGGCAATGCGGACATCGAACTTTCCGAGGAAATCGCGTCGATTATGGGGAAACCGCTCGGCAAAGCCACGGTGACGAAATTCAGCGACGGGGAGATATCCGTGAGTCTGTGGGAAACGGTGCGGGGCGTGGACGCCTACATCGTACAATCCACCTGTGATCCGGTCAACGACAATCTCATGGAATTGCTGATCATCATCGATGCGATGAAACGGGCTTCCGCCGGTCGGATCAACGCGGTCATTCCATATTACGGATATGCGCGGCAGGACAGGAAAGCCAAGGCGCGGGATCCGATTACGGCGAAATTGGTGGCGGATCTCCTGGTCGCTGCGGGTGCGGATCGCGTGGTGACCATGGATCTGCACGCGGCTCAAATCCAGGGATATTTCAACATCCCCGTGGATCATTTGATCGGTATGCCCATCTTGGTGAAGCACTTTAAAACCAAGAGGCTGGACAATGTCGTGGTGGTGTCGCCCGATCACGGAAGCGTGACGCGGGCGCGGAATATGGCGCAACCCCTGGACTCGCCCATCGCCATCGTCGACAAGCGAAGAACGAGAGCCAATATCAGCGAGGTCATGAACATCATCGGCGACATCGACGGAAAAACATGCATTCTCGTGGACGACATGATAGACACGGCGGGAACCATCACAAACGCCGCCAACGCTTTGCGCGATCTCGGCGCAAACGAAGTCTACGCCTGCGCGACCCACGGGATACTCTCCGGTCCCGCCATAGAACGCATCCAAAAGTCCGCGATCAAGGAAATGGTTCTGCTCAACACCGTTTCCATTCCAAAGGAGAAGCGCATTGACAAGATCAAGGTACTGTCCGTGGCGCCGCTCTTTGCGGAAGCCATGGCCAATATCTTCACGAACGATTCCATCAGCAAACTGTTCGTGAACAGGTAGGCGGCCGGCGGGGACGAAACATGTATGTTGTGATCGGACTGGGGAATCCCGGGAAAAAATACGAAAACACAAAGCACAACATTGGGTTCATCGCGGTGGACAGACTGGCCGGGCGAAATGGCATCCGCATCGGCAAACTCAGGCACAAAGCGCTGACGGGCGAGGGTTTGATCGGGAATCAAAAAGTCATGCTCGCGAAACCGCAGACCTATATGAACCTTTCGGGCGAAAGCGTCGTCGCGCTCGTTCGCTATTTCGACGTCGCGCCGGAGAAACTCATCGTCATCTACGACGATGTGGACATTCCCATGGGCAGCATACGGATACGGAAGAGCGGGAGCGCGGGCACACACAATGGCATGCGGTCGATTCTCCTGTGTCTGCGCGAGGAAGGTTTCCCCCGTATACGCATCGGCGTCGGCGCGGAGCGCGGCGATATGCCCTTGGCGGACTACGTCTTGACGGGTTTCGGGAAAGATGAGGCAAAGACGATGGAAGACGCGGTGGATCGGGCCGTTTTCGCGGCGGAGTGCA
>JAISML010000185.1 GCA_031276775.1 Eubacteriales Family XIII. Incertae Sedis bacterium
CGATGATGCTCGTGGATCCCAAAATCAGATTGGCCGGGAAAAGATAAGAGGAGAGATCGTTCTATGTCGGAGGGACTTGACAAAAATGATTTCCGCATCATCGGCCCGGAAGATGTCGAAAGCGGATTCATGGAAGGGGAAACAATTGGCTATTGGCGGAGCGGGTGGCTTCGGTTCAGGGAAAACAAGACGGCGTTGTTCTTTCTGGCTCTTTTGGTTCTGATCATCCTGCTCACTTTCATAGGACCGCTTTTCAGCATGTATGACATGGAAACGGTCAATATCGCCGGCAAGAATGAATGGCCGGGCAAAGCGCACTGGTTCGGTACCGACCGGCTTGGCCGCGATCTCTTCACAAGGGTGTGGATAGGCGGCAGAGTCTCTGTCATGATCGGATTTTTGGGCGCTTTCGTGGTTTCCGCCGTCGGTTGTCTGTACGGAGGCGTTTCGGCGTATTTTGGCGGAACCGTTGACATTGTTATGATGAGAGTTGTGGAAATCCTCAGAAGCGTGCCGCATCTTTTGGTTGTGATTATGATATCGGTTGTGTTTGACAGCAAAAGCATACCGACGCTGCTGTTTGCCATGACAGTGACCGGCTGGTGCGCCACGGCGCAATTGGTCCGGGCGCAAATGCTTGCGATCAGCGCCGGCGAGTATGTGACAGCGGCCAAACTCATGCATGTCCCGCCCATCAAAATTGTCTTCAGACACCTGATTCCCAATTCGTTCAGCGTCATCGTCGTCAACACGACATTTTCCATCCCCGGCTTCATCTTCGGCGAGTCGTTTCTGAGCTATGTGGGGTTGGGCGTGCAACCGCCCGACACAAGCTGGGGCGCCCTGGCCGCATCGGCTTCGGAATCACTGATGCTGTATCCTTATCAGGTATTCCCGCCTACCTTGCTGATTGCGCTGACCATGCTCTGTTTTACGCTGATCGGGGATGGTCTCCGCGATGCGCTCGATCCGAAATTGTGGAGGTGAACAGATGACGCCGCTCTTGTCGGTAAGAAACGTGAACGTGTCTTTTCGGACGCAGTTCGGCGAGGTGAAAGCAGTCAGGGACGTCGGTTTTGAAGTGACGGAACGGGAAACGCTTGCCATCGTCGGTGAATCGGGCTGCGGGAAAAGCGCTTTGGCGAAATCCATACTCAACCTGCATATTCACGGCAACGGGATTGTGCAGGAAGGGTCGGAAGTGTTGTACCGAGGGGAAAATTTGCTGAAAATGGGCAAGAAAGAACTCAACAGGATCCGCGGCCGCAAGATCGGCATGATCTTTCAGGATTCCATGACTGCGCTGAATCCGACGTCCACGATCGGCGATCAGATCGCGGAGCCGCTTATCATCCATGGGGTTGCGCGCAAAAATGAAGTGAAAATGCGCGTCGAGGAGCTTCTGCGGAGCGTCCGCATTGCCGATCCGCGCGAGCGCATGGGAAGCTACCCGCATCAACTGTCGGGAGGTATGCGGCAGCGCGCAATGATCGCCGTATCCATCGCATGCTCACCCGAATTGCTGATTGCGGACGAACCGACCACGGCGCTCGATGTCACCGTGCAGGCGCAGATACTGGATCTGCTGTGCGCGTTGAAAGATCGGACGGGCATGGCGATCATTCTGATCACGCACGACATGGGCGTGGTGGCCGGATTTGCGGACAGCGTGCTCGTCATGTATGCGGGCGGCATTCTGGAGCGCGGAAGCAAAGACGAAATCTTCGGCGGTCCCCGGCATCCGTATACTTGGGCTTTGCTGAACGCGATCCCCGGGAAAGCGATGGCGCGCAAAAGCCGGCTGTATTCCATAAAAGGCGATCCCCCCAATCTGCTTTTGCCAATTGACGGCTGCGCTTTTGCCGCGCGCTGTGCGTTCTGTATGCCGGTTTGCAAAAGATGCCGTCCGAAAACGACGAAGATAACGGAGACGCACAGTGTGCGATGTTGGCTGACGCATGAACTCGCGCCGAAAGTCCGCAGGGGGGTGAATGCCCATGCACAGTAAGAGCGTCCCGCTTTTGTCGGTCGGCGGATTGAAAAAGTATTTTCCCGTTCGCAAAGGCGGCGTCATAAAAGCCGTCGACGGCGTTTCCTTCGATATTGCGCGCGGCGAAACGTTCAGTCTTGTCGGTGAGTCAGGCTGCGGGAAAACCACTTGCGGCAGGACGATTCTTGGGATACACAGGAAGACTGCGGGCAGCGTCAAATATGACGGGGCGGAAACGGAAACATTTTCAAAGCAACAGGAGAAACGGTTCCACAAGAACGCGCAGATGATTTTCCAAGACCCGTATGCCTGCCTTGATCCGCGGATGACGATCGGCGCCATTGTCAAAGAGGGAATGCATGAATATTTTAAAATAAGCGAAAGCGAAAAGCAGGAACGCGCGCTGGAACTGCTCGCAAGGGTCGGACTCCCGCACGGTTTTGTTTCGCGGTATCCGCACGAACTGTCGGGCGGACAGCGGCAGCGGGTCGGCGTCGCCCGCGCCCTTGCGCTTGAACCGGAGCTCATCGTATGCGATGAACCGCTCTCGGCCCTTGATGTTTCCATACAGGCGCAGCTGATCAATCTGCTGATCTCCCTTCAGCAAGAGCTGAATCTGACCTACTTGTTTATCTCGCACGACCTTGCCGTGGTGCGTCATATTTCCGATCAAACCGGGGTCATGTACATGGGCGCATTGGTGGAGTTGGGCGATTCGGACGTTCTGTTCCGCAAACCCGCCCATCCGTACACGCAGTTGCTCTTTTCGTCCATTCCGACCGCGGATGCGAAAAGCGTCCGCAAAAGCGTCCGTGCAAATTTTGAAGACGAAATGCCGAGTGCGGTGAATCCTCCGTCCGGTTGCAGGTTCAGGACGCGCTGCGGGAATGCCGAAACGATCTGTTCCCGTGAAGCGCCCGCGCTCAGAAAACTCGGGGACCGTCATTGTGCGGCCTGCCACTTTGTTTAAGAAACGCCGATCGGCGTTGTTTTGGGAGGATTGGGAAAATGTCGTTGGATATGTTGATTCGAAACGCAAATATATGGGACGGTTCCGGCGCCCCCGCCTATCGCGGCCACGTCGGCGTACGGGACGGAAAAATTGAATTTGCGGGGGCGAACTTTCCGGACGCTCGCGCGCAGGTCACGATCGAGGGGGCAGGGCTGCACCTCGCGCCCGGCTTCATCGATGTGCACGCGCATTACGACATCCCCGTCATGGAAGGGGATCGGGTGAATTTTTGGAAGCTGTCCCAAGGGATCACTGCCGAGGTATCGGGGAACTGCGGCATTTCCCTGGCGCCGGTCAGCGCAAGGCACTTGGGGCTGTGGCGTGATTTTTTGAAGAATTCCTCACTGTACCCCCTTCCCGCCGAACTGTCGGAATTTACATCCTACGCGGCGTATTTCGGAAAACTTGAAAGGATAAAAATTCCGATTCGCATGGCTTATCTGATCGGACATTCCGCCGTGCGGGCCGCAGTCATGGGCTTTGAAAACAGAAACGCCTCGGCCGGCGAACTAAACGCCATGAAAGATCTCGTCAGGGAGGGAATGGAAGCCGGCGCGTTTGGGTTGTCGAGCGGGCTGTTTTGCGCCCCCGGTATCTTCGCGCCCACCGACGAATTGGTGGAACTGTGCAAGATCGTGCAGGAATACGGCGGCGTATACGCTACGCATACCCGCTCGTCCGGCGCGGTGGAGTCGAACGGGGAAGCCATTGAAATCGGAAAGCAAACCGGCGTTTCCGTGCAGATATCCCATCTTAAAGTCTCCAAAAGCTCCCGCGAAGGATTGGCATATGAAATTCTTCGCATGATCGGGGAGGCAAACAACGAAGGCATCGACGTCACGGCGGACATTTATCCGTACACCTCCGGCTGTTCCGCGTTGAACTTTATCATCCCCCCTTATTATATGCAGGAGGGCGTCGCAAAAATGGTCGAATATTTGCAAAACAAAGAAATGCGGGCAAAAATCGCCCTCGAAATTCAAGACCCGGAAAATCACAACTGCGGATATGACGAAACGCTGATTGTGGCCGCCCCCAAAACGCCCCAAGCGGTCGGAAAGACCGTGGAAGAATATGCGAAGATCGAGGGTGTTGAACCGTCCGACGCGCTCTTTGACATTTTGGTCGAGAACGGGGGCGAGGGGCTTGCCGCGTGGCTGACGATGCGCGAAGAGGATGTGGAAATTTTTCTGCGTTCTCCGTATGTCATGTTTGGAACCGATGGGGAGGCTGTTCCGGACGGATACGGAACACATCCGAGGACGCTCGGCGCTTTCCCGAAGATTCTCGGCAGATACGTGCGGGAGAAAGGCGTCATAAGTTGTTCGGAAGCCATACGCAAGATGACC
Organism: Eubacteriales Family XIII. Incertae Sedis bacterium; assembly: GCA_031276775.1. Lineage (GTDB taxonomy): Bacteria > Bacillota > Clostridia > Peptostreptococcales > Anaerovoracaceae > JAISGB01. Next base: position 4,352 of record JAISML010000185.1, read on the forward strand.
TCGTTGCCGGCTCAAAAATTCGGTCTCAAAAACAAAGGATTGATCCGGGCGGGATATGACGCCGATCTCGTATTGTTCGACGCCGAAAGCATAGCGGATCACGCCGATTTCCAGAATTGCAGAGCGCACAATGAAGGGATCGAGGCAGTGGTGGTCGGAGGACGGATCGTCGTCTCCGACAATCAATACAGCGGTTGCACCCCCGGGGGCTTGCTGCGATCGGGGAAAAGAGGTTGACGCCGCGCCCGGACGCGCGCCCGGCGCGATCCGGGAAACGGAACGCCCCGGATGAAAAGGAAGGAATCAGATCACGATGAACACAGACATAAAACGCTTTACGCTCGATTGCACGCAATGCTATCTTCTGAAAGCGGAGGACGGGTATTTGCTGATCGATACGGGACTGCGCTGGACGGAGAAATATTTTGACCGCCGGCTGCAAAAAACGGGGATAGACGTCGACGATATCAAAACGCTTTTCCTGACGCACTGCCATGACGACCACTGCGGTCTTTTGCAATACGTTGTCGGCAGGAATCCCAAAATCAGAGTGATCCTGCATGAAATCGCGGCGGAGCGTCTGCGAAGCGGGCACAATTATTTTGTTCCGGAAAGCGGCATCCCCTCCAAAGGCGGCGTCCTGCTGTCGCGTACACTCAGGGTGGTTTCCAAACAGGACGGGGCGTTCCCTCCTTATGACATAAGGGAAAAGGACATCGTAATCCGCGGAGACGACGATGAAATTCTGCGCGGTCTGGGTGTGGACGGAACAATTATCCGGACGCCCGGGCATACGGCCGACAGCATCTCCATCCTGCTCGACGACGGTTCCTGTTTTGCCGGGGACGCGGCCATGAGCTCTTGGTACGCGCTGTTGGCGGGTTGCAAATATCTGACGATTTCCATCGCAAATTTGGAGGAATTCTACGCGAGTTGGGGAAAAATCCTTGCGAACGGCGCAAAGACGATCTATCCGTCGCACGGCAGTCCTTTCCGCGCGGACATCCTGAGAAAGTACGGCGGCAGGATCAAAAGGCTGGAACCGAAATTCAAACGCGCACTTGAAGAGGAGGACCTGTCATGAACCATCAAATCCTGTCCATCCCGTCTTCCGACACGACATGCTATCTGCTGAACGGCGACGACGGATATTTCCTGATCGACACCGGTTATGATTGGAAGAAGCCGGCTTTTCTGCGGCGTCTGCGGAGACTCGGCGTCAAAATCGACGAGATCGGCTATATCTTCCTGACCCATCATCATGACGATCACAGCGGTCTTTTGGACTTCTTTGCCCGGGAGAACCCGCGCATCAAGGTGATCTTTCATCCGTTTGCCGCGCAACATTTGCTCGCGGGTGAAAACTTTTTTGCCCCGGGAAGCGGGATACCTTCAAAAGGCGGCGTTTTGCTGTCGCACATTCTCGATGTCGTTTCAAAGCAGGACGGCACGTTTCCGCCTTACGCCGTGAGGGAAACGGATATCGCCGCGGACCGCGACGACGACTCGTTGCTGCGGAGCCTTGGCATAGACGGGAAAATTCTCCTGATGCCGGGACATACGGCGGACAGCATTTCCGTCCTGCTCGACGACGGTTCCTTTTTTGCCGGGGACGCGGCCATGAGCGCCTGGTATTCGCAACTCTTCGGCCTGCATTATACGACGATCTCGATCGCAAATCTTGAAACGTATTATGAGAGCTGGACGAAGATCATTCGGAGCGGGGCGAAAACGATCTATCCCTCGCACGGCAGTCCTTTCCCCGTCGGGAAATTGGAGAAGAACATCCGCATAATCAAGAAACTTGAGGAATTTTAGCAGTGCGCGCGCGGACGGCGGGCGAAGGAGAACCGACCATGAACACAGATCCGGCAATCATCAAATCCCACGACACAAAATGTTTTCTCATGAAAGCAAAAGACGGATATCTTCTTGTCGACACAGGCTATGTCTGGCGGCAGGAAGCGTTTGTCGGGCAACTGAGAAAGCAAAACGTCGCAGTCAGGGAGATTCGTCACATCTTCCTGACGCATTACCATGACGACCACAGCGGTCTTTTGAATTATTTCGTCTCGGAGAATCCGGACGTCAGAATCATTCTTCACAAAAGTGGCAAAGATTTGCTTTTGATCGGCAGAAACACGTATGATCGGAACGCCTGCGTCCCTACGAGAAGATGCGCGAAGTCATGGCACGTACTCGACCTTTTTTCAAACCAGACCGGCCGTGTCCCGCCTTACGCGGTCAGGGAAACCGATATTTTGCAGGAGGAGGACGACGACGCGCTCCTGCGGGAACTGGGGATCGACGGGAAGATCATCCTCACGCCCGGACATTCACCCGACAGTATGTGCATCCTGCTTGACAACGGCGACCTTTACGCGGGCGATGCGGCCATGAGTTCCTGGCCCGCTTTGCTGACGGGTTGCAAGTACACGACAATCGCCATTTTGGATCTGGATATGTACTATGACAGCTGGCAAAAGATCATCGATTGCGGCGCGAAGGTCGTGCATCCGGCGCACGGCAAACCCTTTTCCGTAAAAAAGCTGGAGGAAAATCACCGAAAGATCAAAAAACTGTGGCCGTCTCCCAAAAGCCGGCCCGTCCGCAAGTGGAGAAGCGCGCGCGCTGCGGCCAAAACAAAAAAAGACGCCGAAAGAGCCGAAAGGAGGGAACGGATTTGAAAGAGCCGTTTCAAAACCGTGCGCGCGCGTATCTGCCGCGAAGCGTGGCAAGACGCGCGGCCGAGGCGCGTACGGAGGGTTTTGGGCTATCCTTGGGGCGTGGTATGCACGGAGGAGCAGGATGAGAACCGATTTTTACGCAGGAAGAAAAGAGGCCGACTATTTGAACGATCGGGAAAGGCAGGAAGGGAAGGAGTATTGCGAGGCGTACATACGGTTTCTGAACGCCGCCAAAACCGAACGCGAGACAATCGATGAGGCTGTTCGGATTGCGGAGCATGCGGGTTTTGCGCCGCTCGGCGGGCGGGACAGGGTGCGGGCGGGCGACAAGATATATGCGATCAATGCGCACAAGTCCCTGATCCTTGCGGTTATCGGAGACAAACCGCTTGATGGGGGGTGTTCCCTGATCGTTGCGCACACCGATTCCCCGCGGTTGGATCTGAAACCCGCGCCGATTCTGGGGAAAAACGGCTTGGGTTATCTTGACGCCCATTATTACGGCAGTATCAAAAAATACCAGTGGCCGACCGTGCCGTTGGCGCTTCACGGCATTGCCGTAAAAAAGGATGGCAGCAAGCGCCGGGTGGTGATCGGGGAAAGCGAAACGGATCCGATATTCGGCGTCACGGATTTGTCGACGCATCTTGCGGGGCGTCAGATGAACGAATCCGCCCGGGATATCATTCCGGGCGACGCCTTGGATCTTTTGGCCTGCTCCGACCGGCGAAACGGAGACGCAAAGGCATGCATGCTCGATATTTTGTCCGGGCAATACGGAATTGAGGAAGAAGATCTGATCTCCGCGGAGTTTGAGGCGGTACCCGCTTACCGCGCGAGGGAGATGGGCTTTGACAGGGGGATGATCGCCGCATACGGACAGGATGACAGAGCCTGTGTTTTTGCGGCGCTCCGCGCAATCTCATCGCTTTCCCAAACCGGCAGGACCGCCATATGTCTGTTTGCCGACAAGGAGGAAATCGGTTCCCTGGGCAACACTTCGACGCAATCCCTGTTTTTCCCGCACTTTCTCGAAGAACTTTGCGAATGGGAGGGTTGCAAACCACGGCATGTCTTTCCGTCTTCCATGTGCCTTTCCGCAGACGTCATCGCCGCATTCGACCCGACTTATCCGGAAGTGTTCGGCAGCAATGCGGCGCATCTCCATCACGGCGTCGCCATCGCCAAATACAGAGGGTCGCGCGGCAAACAGGAGACAAACGACGCTTCGGCGGAAACGGTCGCGTTCCTGCGCAATGTCCTCGATCAAAACGAAATCCTTTGGCAAACGGGGGAAACGGGGAAAGTCGATGAGGGCAGGAGCCAAACGGTGGCGCACATCATCACAGGATACAACATGCCCGCGGTTGATTTGGCGGTACCCATTCTTTCCATGCACTCGCCGCTTGAAGTCACGGACAAACTTGACCTCTTCATGGCATACAAGGCGTACCGCGCTTTTTTGCAGGGTGATGCGCAATGAAGCCGGGAGCCGCCATGATCGGGGAGATGAAGCCGGGAACCGCCATGATCGGGAAACGGAGCCGGGTATGATACAGCGGAGAATCATTGGGAAGCTGAACGTGGAAATTTCGATGCTGGGTTTTGGCTGCATGCGGCTGCCCGAAAAAAACGGCGGCATCGACAGGGAACCGGCCGAAGCCATGATCGACTGCGCTTACACAAACGGAATCAACTATTTCGATACGGGGTGGGACTATCACAACGGGGAGTCACAATGGTTTTTGGGCGACGCGATGAAACGCTATCCGCGTGACAGTTTCTGTCTCGCGACGAAAATGCCCATCTGGCTGTGCAAGGATCCGTCGGATCTCGACAGGTTGTTTGACGCGCAGCTGACCCGCTGCAAAACGGATTATTTTGATTTCTATCTTCTGCATGCGCTCAACGCGAACCGTTTTGCGCTCAGCCAAAGCATCCATGCGATTCGCTGGCTTGACAGGCTGAAAAAAGCGGGAAAAATCCGATTTGCCGGATTCTCTTATCATGACGGTCCGAACAATTTGGAACCCATTCTCGACGCTTATTCCTGGGATTTTGCCCAAATCCAGCACAATTGGCTGGACGACGCGCATGTAGAATCCGGCAAGTTGTATGCGATTTTGGAGCGCAGAGGAATTCCCGCAATCGTGATGGAACCGGTGCGCGGCGGAAGCCTTGCCGTATTGCCGCAGGACGTTTTGCGCATTCTGCGGGACGCGCGCCCGGATCGCAGTCCGGCCGCATGGGCGTTGCAATGGGCGGCCTGCCAACGCAATACCATGATCACCCTCTCCGGCATGTCCGCGATCGAACAGGTGAAAGAAAACATATCGATCTTTTCGGGCGCGCAATGCGCGCTTACGGAAGAGGAATTGAAAGCGATCGACCGTGCCGCCAAGTTGCTGATGTCCTACAAACGCGTCCCCTGCACGGGCTGCCGCTATTGCATGCCCTGTCCGCACGGCGTCAACATTCCGAAGATGTTCGATATCTATAACCGCCTGATGATGTTCCGAAGCAAAGAGATAGCCGAAAGTTATTTTGGACCTTATTTGGGAGAAACCGTAAAAACAAATCCCCGCGCCGATGCATGCCGCAATTGCGGCGCCTGTGCGCCCAAATGTCCGCAGCGCATAGATATCCCGAAATCCCTTTCGGAAGTGCATGCGGCCATGGTCTCGACGTAATGCCGCGATATGCCGGAAAGCCGCAAAAAGCGCGGGATTTGCGGAGTTTGCGCCGCCGTATGAAGGCGGAACGGAGGAAAACATGAAAAAAATAACCAAGATAAACCCACCTGCGATGCCTGTGCCGACCAGAGCTTTCTCCAATGGGATTTTCATTCCTTTGGGAGGCGCGGATTTGCTTTTTCTGTCCGGACAGACTGCACAGGACGACGGGGGCAACGTCATGTTCCCCGATGACTGTACGGAGCAGACGAGATATGTGTTCCGCAAGATCGGCGATATCTTAAAAGAAGCGGACATGAATTTTGACGACGTCGTCAATGTCCGGATCTTCGTCACGGACATGGATGAATCCCCGAAAGTGTCCGCGGTTCGCGATGAAGCGTTTGCCCATTCAAGACCCGCAACCAGCATGATTGAGATCAGCCGGCTGGTGAAACCCGACTGTCGCGTTGAGATCGAAGTCGTTGCGATCAAGCTTCGGGAAACAGGCGCGTAAGAAAATATGCGCAATGCGCCGATTCGGTTACGGCTCCTGCGCTTTTGCCCGAGGGCTTCGGAACCTTTCCCGACCGCGCTTCGCTATCCTTTTGGCGCCTCGCCAAGGATCAGCGCAATGTGTTCCGTATTGGTCATCGCGAACAGTTCCCTGCATTTGTTGTCGGAAACCGTTTTCATCCGTTCGGTCATCCTGTTCCAATTCGCCCAGATCCGCAACTGCTCGTTCCGATCGGGTTCTTTGTGAATGAGTTCAATGCCCGTTTCCGCCCTCCATGCGTGACAGGCGTCGCCCCGCAGGTTTTTGATGAT
>JAISML010000189.1 GCA_031276775.1 Eubacteriales Family XIII. Incertae Sedis bacterium
ATCATCCTGATGGATATCCAGATGCCAAATTTGGACGGATACGAAGCTTCCTCGGCCATTCGCGCATTGAATCGCCCGGACGCCCGCAGCGTGCCCATCATCGCGCTCACGGCCAACGCTTTCAAAGAGGATATCGACAAGGCGTTGCGGTGCGGGATGAATTCCCACATCGCCAAACCCGTTGAAATGAATGTCCTGTTGGAAACGCTGTTCCGATTTTTGAGCAAACCGGAATAGGCGTCTTTTGCCGGACTGCCGCGCCTTCTGATAGGAATTATAAAACGGTGGAACCCAGAACCAAAGAACAGATTTCATACAACATGAAGCGAATCAAAGGCAAGGATTCGCAGATCGAGTTGCTTCTGCGCAAAGCGCTCTGGAAGCGCGGACTCAGGTACAGAAAGAACGTCGCCAAGCTCACCGGAAAGCCCGCTATCGTCTTTGGAAACAAGAAAGTCGCCGTGTTCTGTGACGGCGAGTTCTGGCACGGATACGATTGGGAGAAGCGCAAATCCGACTTCAAGGCCAACCGGGATTTTTGGATCCCCAAGATAGAGCGCAATATGGTCAGGGACATCGAAGTGAATGCCGCGCTCGAATACGATGGGTGGACTGTCGTGCGGTTTTGGGGAAAGGAGATCCTGGCCGACGTCGAGCGGTGCGCGGATATCGTGGAGGAAGCTCTGCGGCGGTCGGCGGAGCGGTCGGAGAAGGTCTGACATGGGGAAACGCGGCATGGATCGGGCAGACAATCCATTTTTTGAAGGCGTATACGACATCGTCGCCGCCATCCCGGTCGGTCGGGTGATCAGTTACGGCCGAATCGCGGCGATGCTTGGCCATCCGCGGGCTGCCCGCCTGGTCGGCAGGGCGATGCGGGTGTGTCCCGACGCGCTTCCGTGGCATCGGGTCGTCATGAAAGACGGCACGGTGACGGGCGGCGCTTACGCGATGTTGCGCCGAAGAATGCTGGAGGAGGAGAATGTCGGATTTTTGACGGACGGACGCGTCAATATGGCGGTTCACGCGTGGGACGGGTGAACCCGCGCGCTGCGGAAATATGATATAATGATAGTCTGCCGGCTCGGGACGGGTACGGGGATCGGAGAAGCGCGGGGAAGCGCGCAATCGAAACGTTGCCGCGGACGGATGCGGGAATCGGGATATTGGTGCGGGATGGGGAAAGAAAACTTTACAATTTTAACCGACTTTTATGAATTGTCGATGGCCAACGGTTATTTCAGAACGGGAGTGTCCGAGGACATTGCCTGTTTCGATCTGTTTTTCAGGCGGATTCCCGACAATGGAGGATTTGCCGTCATGGCGGGTCTGGAACAGGTGATCGAATACATCGAGCGCATCCGCTTTGAGGAAGACGACATCGCGTTCCTCAGGACGAAAGGCATGTTTCGCGACGATTTCCTGACGTATCTGAAACATTTTGAATTCAAATGCGACATATGGGCCGTGCCGGAGGGTACGCCGATCTTTCCCGGAGAGCCCATTTTGACAGTGCGCGGGCCGGTGACGCAGGCGCAATACATCGAGACGATGCTGCTCTTGCTCATCAATCATCAGAGCCTCATCGCGACCAAGGCAAACAGGATCGTGCGCGCGGCGGCGGGCAGACCCGTCATGGAGTTCGGGACGCGGCGGGCGCACGGTACGGCGGCGGCGATCCTGGGTGCGCGCGCAGCCTACATTGGCGGTTGCTCCGGTACGGCGTGCGCCATCTGCGAACGGGATCTGGGCGTCACGGCCCTCGGCACCATGGCGCACAGTTGGGTGCAGGTATTTCCGTCCGAATACGAGGCTTTCAAGCAATACGCGGAGATATACCCGGACAATTGCGTGCTTTTGGTCGATACGTACAATGTGTTGAAATCCGGCATTCCCAATGCCATCAAAGTCTTCCGGGAAGTGAAACCGTCGAAGATGGGGATCCGCATAGACAGCGGCGACATCACCTATCTCACGAAACGGGCCAGAAAGATGTTGGACGACGCGGGACTGACGCAATGCCAAATTGTCATTTCCAACTCATTGGACGAATGGATCATTCGGGACGTCATATCCCAAGGAGCGCGGATCGATTCCTTTGGCGTGGGGGAGCGGTTGATCACGGCCCGTTCCGAACCGGTATTCGGAGGCGTCTACAAATTGGCCGGCATAGAGGAGAACGGAACCGTCATACCCAAGATGAAGATCAGCGAAAATGTCGAGAAGATCACGAATCCCGGACTCAAAACGCTTTACCGGCTTTTCGACAAGGACACGGGCAGGGTCATGGCCGACGTCATCACGCTCGAGCATGAACCCGTTCCCGCAGGGGACGATTACATCATCTTTGACCCGTCGTTCCCGTGGAAAAGAAAGCGATTGTCGAATTTTACGGCGGTGAATATCAGAAAACAGATATTTCAGGAGGGGAAATGCGTGTACGCATCCCCCGGCATCCACGAGATGCGCGCATATTGCAAGGCGCAGGTCGATACGTTATGGGAGGAGTTGCTTCGGTTTGAAAACCCTCAGACCTATTATGTGGATCTTTCCGACGAACTCTGGAAACTCAGGAGCCGATTGATTGAGCAGTATAAATTGATGGAGGTAAACGCATGAAGCACGAAATATCTGTCACGAAGAATCCCGCGCCGAAAGAGAAGCCCGATTCGTCCACGTTGGGATTCGGAGAGGTTTTCACCGATCATATGTTTTTGATGGATTATGAAACGGGGAAAGGTTGGTACGACGCGAGAATTGTACCGTACGCGCCCATCGCCCTCGAGCCGGCGGCGGCGGTGCTGCATTACGCGCAGGAGATGTTCGAAGGGCTGAAGACCTATAAGGGAAAGGACGGCGGCATTCGGCTGTTCCGTCCCGACATGAACGCCAAGCGGACGAACAGCACGAACGACCGGCTCTGCATCCCGCAGATGGATGAAGCGTTTTACGTGGACGCCATTAAGGCACTGGTCGGAGTGGATCGGGCTTGGATACCGGACAGACCCGACACATCGCTCTACATCCGGCCGTTCATCATCGCCACCGAAGCTTTCCTCGGCGTCAGACCGGCGAACCACTATCTGTTCGTCGTCATCCTGTCTCCGGTGGGACCGTATTACAAAGGAGGCCTGTCGCCCACCCGCATCTTTGTCGAAGACGAGTATATTCGGTCGGCGCGGGGCAGCACCGGCTACGCGAAGATCGGCGGAAACTACGCCGCAGGTCTGAAATCCCAGGAAAAGGCGCATGCGTTGGGATTTTCACAGGTGCTTTGGCTTGACGGCAATGAACGGAAATACGTGGAAGAGATCGGTACGTCCAACGCGTTTTTTGTCATCGACGGCGAGGTGTTCACGGCGCCCCTGACCGGCACGATTTTGCCGGGCATCACGCGCGATTCGGTCATCTGCCTTTTGAAAGATTGGGGCGTTTCCGTACGCGAGGAACGCTTCACCATCGACGAGGTATTTCGGGCGCATGAGGCGGGCAGGCTGTCCGAAGCGTTTGCATCCGGTACGGCTGCGGTCATCAGTCCGGTGGGGGAACTGCGCTGGAAAGAAAAGGACATCGTCATCAACGGCAATCGGATAGGCGCATTGTCGCAGAAGCTGTACGACACGATCACCGGGATACAGAGCGGCGCGTTGCCCGACACGCACGGTTGGGTCGTGTCGCTGGAATAACGGACAATCGGAGACAAGATTTATGAACGGAGCGCAAGCGATCATCAAGAGTTTGCAAAAGGAAGGCGTCACGCATATATTCGGCTACCCCGGCGCCACCATTGCACCTCTCTACGACAAACTGCCGGGTACCGGCATTCGGCACATCCTGGTACGGCATGAACAGCACGCGGGGCATGCCGCCGGGGGTTACGCGCGCATCGCGGGCAGACCCGGCGTCTGTGCGGTCACATCGGGTCCCGGAGCCACCAATTTGTTGACCGCGCTCGCCACGGCTTACATGGACAGCGTTCCCATCGTCGCCGTCACCGGTCAGGTGGACAGCAGTCTGCTCGGTCGGGATGTGTTTCAGGAGGCCGACATTACCGGCGCCGCCGAACCTTTCACCAAGTACAGCTATCTCGTCAAGAACGCGCAGGATCTGCCGCGAATCGTCAAGGAGGCATTTCACATTGCCTCCACGGGCAGACCCGGACCGGTTCTCATCGACGTGCCCGTGGACGTGCAATTGACCGAAACGAAATTCGACTTTACGGGGAATGTGGACATTCGGGGATACAAGCCGACCGTCAAAGGACATGCGGGTCAGATCAAGCGCGTGCTTCGCACCTTGGAACACGCGCAATGTCCGCTCATTTGCGTGGGCGGCGGCATCTTCGCCGCAAAAGCGCAGGACATGTTCGCCCAATTCGTCGAAACGGTCAACATCCCTGTCGTTTCAACGCTGATGGGGATCGGCGCCCTTCCCACCGCGCATCCGCTGTACATGGGTCAGGTGGGGATGCACGGGAAATCCACGGCAAACGACGCCATCAGCGAAGCGGATGTGCTCTTGCTCATCGGCGCGCGGGTGTCCGACAGGGCGGTACTTTTGCCGGACAAGGTCAGGCGGAAGACGAAGATCATTCACATCGACATCGATCCCGCCGAGATCGGGAAGAACTTGGATACGTTTCTTCCGGTCGTGGGGGATGTGAAGACGGTCATGGAACAGATACTGTCCTACCGGCCCAAAAGGAAAGGCGACGAATGGGTCGGATTTTTGACGGAAAAGAAGAACGGCAAAAGCCCCGATCACGGCGGGCGCGCGGATGGCGTGAATCCGAAAGCCTTTGTCAGTAAGCTGTCGAAAGCGTTGCCCGATCGTTTCATCTATTGTGCGGACGTCGGGCAAAATCAGCTTTGGTCCGCAGGCAACATCGACATTCGGGCGGGCGGCAGATTCCTCACCACGGGCGGCATGGGCACCATGGGTTACGCCATCGCGGCGGCTGCGGGCGCCAAGATCGCATCGGAAGTTTCGGACGCTGCGGAGCGGTTTGTGATCGCTGTCTGCGGCGACGGTTCCTTTCAGATGTCCATGATGGAATTGGCGACCCTCATGCAGCACGGCATCGATGTGAAAGTCGTCGTCATGGTGAACGGCAAATTGGGCTTGGTGCGCGAGATTCAGACCGACGTCTACGGGGACAGGCAGGTGGCGGTGGATCTCGCGGGCAGCCCGGATCCCGTCGTGATCGCACGCGCTTACGGCATAGACGGCGCCGCCGCCGATACCATGGAACAGGCGGAAGCAGGGATACGGGAGCTTCTTTCCCACAAAGGGCCGTATTTGCTTGCGGTGCGCGTCGGCGAAAGGGAAAGTTCCCTGTGAATCGACGGCGCAACCCGTCAACCCCGGAACAGTCATGCACGGCGGAGGTTCCGGCGGCAATCGAAACGAATTTCGCGCAGGAAAGCGCAAATTCATGACAGCAGGAAAGCGCAAATTCATGACAGTGACGAAGAAACAGGAGGTTTGATGTGAAGCATACCATTGCGGTTTTGGTGGAAAACAAAGCCGGCGTGCTGTCCCGCATATCGGGACTTTTCGCCCGGAGGGGTTTCAACATCGACAGTCTTGCGGTGGGTCCGACGGAGGACGCGCGCATCTCCCGCGTGACCATCGTCGTCGATGGCGACGACTATATGGCCGAGCAGGTCACAAAACAGTTGAACAAACTGATCGATGTCCTGAAAGTGAGAAATTTGGCGGACAGCGAGATCACGAGACGGGAGTTGGCGCTCGTAAAAGTGAAAGTGGACGAGTCCAAACGGGGGGAGATCGTGGACATCGCGAAGATCATGAATTGTGAGATCGTCGATATTTCCCACACGACCCTCATGATCGAATTCGACGACAGACCGGAGCGGGTGGATCTGCTCATCGATCTGCTTTCCAAATACAGCATCGTCGAGATGGCGCGCACGGGCACCATCGCCCTGCAAAAAGGGCACGGAAGCGTATAAGCGCCGCGCCCGCGCCTCTTTTGCGGAGCCGCCCGGCATGCACGTCGGCTTGCGCATCCGGCGGCGCGGGCGTGTTTTTTTCCGTTGTTCCGCTTCGCTGTGTGACGGCGCTTCCTTAAGCTTTGCCGCCGCAGCCGAGCACGTTTGCGATCTTGCGTCTGACCATGTCTTTGATCGCGGCGCGCGCGGGTTTCAGATATTGACGCGGATCAAAATCCGACGGATGCAGGGCAAAATGTTCCCTGACGGTGGCTGTCATGGCGAGTCTCAGATCGGAATCGATGTTGATCTTGCAGACGGCGCCCTTTGCCGCCTGTCTGAGCATATCCTCGGGGATGCCGATGGCGTCGGGCATGGATCCGCCGTATTTGTTGATCTTTTCAACCATTTCGGGGATGACGGAAGACGCTCCGTGCAACACGATGGGGAACCCCGGAAGCCGCGAGGCCACTTCTTCGAGGATGTCGAAGCGCAGTTGCGGTTTCTGTCCGGGCTTGAATTTGAACGCGCCGTGTGACGTGCCGATGGCGATGGCCAACGAATCGACGCCGGTCTTTTCCACAAATTCCTGCACCTGATCGGGATCCGTATAGGAATGGCTTTCGATGTTGACGTCGTCCTCAACCCCCGCGAGCTGTCCCAATTCCCCTTCGACGACCACCCCGTGCGCGTGCGCGTACTCGACGACCTTTTTTGTGACCTCGATGTTCTCTTTGAAAGGCCGCGAGCTGCCGTCGATCATCACCGAGCTGTATCCTCCGTCGACGCAGAACTTACAGACTTCAAAGTCCGCGCCGTGATCCAAATGGAGCGCGATGGGGAGATCCGTTTCCGCCAAAGCCGCTTCCACAAGCTTGACCAAGTAGAAATGTTTTGCGTATTGCCTTGCCCCGGAGGAAACCTGAAAGATGAGCGGCGCTTTTTCTTCAAGAGCGGCTTCCGCGATTCCCTGAATGATTTCCATGTTGTTGACGTTGAACGCGCCGATGGCGTAGCCGCCCTCATACGCGTCCTTGAACATCTGTGTGGTGGTTACCAATGGCATAATGATCCTCCTTTATGACGATGCATGCATACGCATACAGTGCAATGGTTGCTTGATTCATGTGCCCGCCGCCGGCTGCGGTCGCCTGCCGAAAAACGATCGTGCTATCCTTTGGTCAAAATGTCGATGATGTCCGTCAGGGATGCGTCCGTTTGGATGTTGAAAATTCCCGCTTTGAGCTTTGATTCCGCCCCCATGGATCGGACGGCGGTCAGAAATTCCTCTTTGGATTGTATCAGGTTTGCGGTCAACAGATTGTCCGCAATCGTCGAGGTGGATTGCCCGATTTCGACGACGAACGAAACCGTGGCCGGCTGTTGCGGCGGCCGGGGATCTCCCGCGTTCGCGCTGTCTTCCGACGGTGGGATGACTTCCGTGCCGGTTGCGGGCGCGGTTGTTTCCGTGCCGGCTCCGGTTGCGTCTGTGCCGGTGGTGTTTTCGTTCGCGTTTCCTTCAGCGCCGGTTGTGCTTCCTCCCTCGTTTCCTTCCGTGCCGGCGCCGTTTTCGCCGGGGATCGGCGTTTCTTCCGCCGTGCCGCTTACGGTGGGGAAATCCATGATCGCGTCGATCCTCGTCCAGATGATCAGCGCCGCAACCGCGATGATCGCCAACGCGACGAAAAGATCACTCTTGTTGTACAGGAAATTTCTCATAGAACAAATATACCACATTCATGTTGGCAAAACAAGGAAGCGCGTCAAAAAGACGCAGGGAATATGCGTCAAAAAGACTCGGAAAATCGCGTCGGGCGGGCGGGGAAACCGGGGTTGCCGCAGACAGGCGTGAGCCGGCGTTTCCTCAGCAAAAGCTGAGTCGGGAATTGCTGTTCTTGGGGTCTTGGAGTACGAGATTGATTCCCTCGTGCCGGTAGCTTGTCCTGTCCGTCTTCAGCCATGACTTCAGAAACGTCACCGCATCCTCCGTGCGCGTGACCGCCTGCCCCTCAAAAAACATCGTGGCAAAGCTTTCCGTCGTCCCGTCGTCAAAAGATACTTCCACCTCATATTTCGTTTCGGGCAGCAGGATGCAGGTCACGAACGTGTTTGTTTTGATATTGATGTCAAGAATTTTTCCCATTTTAACACTCCTTTGCTTTGCGTTTCCGAAAATGTTGGTCCCGCTGCTTTGCGTTTCCGAAAATGTTGGTCCCGTGAATTTGCGCTTGCTTCCGCGCAAACCGTTCCGCTTGGCGACGCGTCCGCCGTAAGTGACGCCTCAAAGCGACGCCTCAAAGACCGGCGGGCGCGCCGCGTGTCTGTCTTATCTTCTATATCACTCTTCTATATCACAGACGCGCGCGCGGATCAATCTTGAAAATAATTTCACCCGGGCAACCTTTGACAAAATGTGCCGGCGGCGGGCGTCTCTCTTTTTGTTCCGGTCATTCCGGGGATCGGTTTCACTGCGATCCGGCACGAAGCGTCAACGGTTTTTGAGGTATTGTGGGAAAATTCGTGTGAAATGCCCGGAAATCCAAGGGTTTCCCGAAAGTAACAAAAGCGGCCGCGAAAACGGTGCAGGAATTGCAAAACAACGAATCACACTATATCCAATAAGCGAACCGACGGGCGTACGAACCGACAACCAAGCGGGCAGGAAACCGAACGGTCAGGGAACCGACGGGTGAACGCGCCAATGAACCGAACAAATTGTTTGCGTTGTGGCATGACAAGGGAGGTAATGCGGGCATGAAAAAATTGGTAAGCGCACAGGAAGCGGCAAAGTTGATTCAATCCAACGATACCGTAGCCGTCAGTGGGTTTGTTGGCATCGGACACCCGGAGGAAATATACAAGGCGGTGGAGGAAAGATTCCTGTCCGAGAACGCCCCGAGAAACCTGACGATCACCACCGGCGCGGGGAGCGGCGACGGAAAGAACGAGGTGGGCTTGGATCGATGGGCGAAAGAAGGCTTGATCGGAAAGATCATCGCCACGCATTTCAATATGCTGCCCGGTATCGTCGACATGATCGCCCGGGAGAAGATCGAAGCCTACGCCATTCCCCAAGGCGTCATGCTTCACCTTTACCGGGCGATCGGCAACAGGACGCCGGGCGTGATCACGTCCGTCGGGCTGAAAACGTTTGCCGATCCCAGGGATACGGGCTGCCGGCTGAACGGCATATCAAAAGACGAAGTCGTCGCCTTGGTCAATTTGGACAAGGAGTATCTGTGGTACAAAGCTTTTCCGATCAATGTCGCCGTGATTCGGGGGACGACTGCCGACGAATACGGCAATATCTCCATGGAAAAAGAAGCGCTGCGCTTGGAGATCTTTGTTCAGGCGTTGGCGGCAAAGACTTCCGGGGGCAAGGTCATTGCGCAGGTCGAACGATATGTGAAACGGGGTTCCTTGGATCCCAAAACGGTCATCGTGCCCGGCGCCTTGGTGGACGCCATTGTCATTGCCGCACCTGAAAACCATAAACAATCCGTACTCGAAAGCTACAATCCGGCGTTCACGGGCGAGGTCAGGATCCCTCTGGATTCGATCAGGCCGATGCCTTTGGGCAGCCGGAAGATCATCGCGCGGCGCGCGGCGATGGAACTCATACCCGATTGTGTTTTGAATTTGGGAATCGGCATCCCCGAAGGCGTGAGCGCGGTGGCCGCGGAGGAAGGAATCAGCGAATTGCTGACCACGACCGTGGAGCCGGGGCTTCATGGCGGGGTTCCCTTGGCAGGATTGAATTTCGGCGCCGCGATCAATCCCGAAGCGGTGCTCGATCACCCCACGCAGTTTGATTTTTACGACAGCGGACGGCTCGATCTTGCCTGTCTGGGCATGGCGGAATGCGATATGCGCGGCAATATCAACGTCAGCAAATTCGGTCCGCGGATCGCCGGTCCCGGCGGTTTCGTAAACATCACGCAAAGCGCGAAATGCGTGATATTCTGCGGGACATTCACCGCAAGCGGCCTGAAAGAAACGGTCGAAGGCGGCAAACTTGTGATTGCGGAGGAAGGTTCCGCGAAAAAATTTGTCGAAAAGGTCAGTCACGTGACTTTCAGCGGCGAATATGCCAAAGAGAAAGGGCAGAAAGTCCTGTACATCACGGAACGGGCCGTGTTTGAGATTCGGGACGGGTTGCTGACGCTCGTTGAAATTGCGCCGGGCGTGGACGCGGAAAAGGACGTGTTTGATCAAATGCTCTTTCGGCCGGCGGTTGCGGACGATCTGAAAGAGATGGACGCCCGTATTTTCCGCGACGCCCCCATGGGTCTTGCGGCGGACATTGCGGGCAAAGCGCAGTAATCCGTCGGTTTCGGCAAAATGCGGCAGTGCGGCTCTGCGATGTGATGAGAGGTGGGTGAGCATGCAAAACGGAATAGCGGTTTCTCCGGGAATTGAAATTGGCACGGCGTTTGTCTTTCAGGCGCCCGAGATCACCGTCAACACCGGCAAGATTTCGCCGTCCCGCGTTGAGGAGGAGAGTCTGGGCCTATCGGACGCGATAGAAAAAACCAAGGCGCAGATCGAGGCTATCCGGGATAGGACGAAAGAGGAAATGGGAGAGGAGAATGCGGAGATCTTCGAAGCGCATTTGATGATCCTGGAGGATTTTCTCTTCAAAGACAGCATCGACAATCTCATACGCGTCGAGTATATCTCCGCCGAGTATGCGACGCAGA